>JACADX010000023.1 GCA_013389125.1 Parvularculaceae bacterium
AATTCGTAGGTGTCGATTTCCTCCGGCTGGAAGAGGCAGAAGGCGCGCTGGTCGTCCGGATCAAGCGCGCCCGGGACGCCGTCGCCGTCGATATCGGGCGCGGTCGTCGCGACGCAGCGCGGGTCGAACGAACCGCCCTTGAATCCCTTGGCGTAGGAGACATAGGTCGTGTGATCGTCATTGATCCGCCAGTTGACGCTGGCGCGCGGGCTGAAGTCCTCAAAGTCCGCCGTCGCGTCGAGATTGGTCTGCGTCGCGAAGGGCGGACGGAGCGTTCCGCCGAATGTCGGCGAAAGCCCGCCGAGATAGATCTGGCGGCGCAGGAAGATCGACCGCTCGTCCTCCGTGTAGCGGCCGCCGACCGACACGCCGAGACGATCCGTCACGTCAAAGGTGAAATCGCCGAAAACCGACCATGAGCGCGTGTCGACATCCGCTGACGTGAAGACGTTGAGCGCGCCGCCCGAGAGCAGGACGTCGAACGACGTGAGCGCGTTCGCCGAAAGGTAATAAAAGCCGACGAGACCCTTGAGCCGGTCGCCCTCGTAGATCGCCTGCAATTCCTCGCTGAACTGATGGTTCTCATAAATGCCCGGAACGTCGAGATCGACGATCGGCAGCGAATCGAAATCAATCGGCGTCGCGGTCTCGTCGTCGCGATAGGAGACGATGTTCTTGAACGAGAGCGTTTCCGTCGCGACGAACTCGACGACGTTCGAAACGCCGCGCGAGCGGACCTTCTGATCCGGCGCGTTAAGGCCTGCGCGAGTGTCGAAGACGTTTTCGAGAACCGGGAAATTCGTGAACGGCGCGACAGGCAGCGTGTAGGGAAGGAGGCGATGTCCCTGTTTCGGATCGGAATTGTCCTCCGTCCAGTCGCCCGCGAACCGGATCGACACGTCCTCGCTCGGCGCCCATTCGACGCTGGCGCGCGCGGCGAGAATGTCCTTGTTGTAGTTTTCAACGCCTGAAAGGTTGAGATTGTCGCCGAACCCGTTGCGGGTGAGGTAGGCGATCCCGCCGCCGAGCCGGAGATCGCCGATCGAGGAGTCGGTGAGGATCGGAAGGCTGAACGAGCCGATCGCGTCGAACTGGCCGTAAGTGCCGCCCGTCAGCTTGATCATCGCCGACGGATCGTCTGAAAGCCGCTTCGTCACGTATTTGACGGCGCCGCCGATCGTGTTCCGGCCGTAAAGCGTTCCTTGCGGTCCGCGCAGCACCTCGATCCGCTCGACGTCGTAAATGTCGAGAAGCGCCGCCTGCGGACGATTGAGATAGACGTCATCAATGTAGATTCCGACGCCGGCCTCGAAGCCGGCGACCGGATCTTGCTGGCCGACGCCGCGAATGAAGGCCGAGAGCGTGTTGTTGGTGCCGCGCGTCGCTTCGAGCGTCACGTTCGGCGTGATGTCGCCGATGTCGGCGAGATCGACCGCGCCCATGTCCTCGAGCTTGTCGCCGCCGAACGCGCTGACGGCGATCGGGACGTCCTTCAAGGACTCCTCGCGCCGGCGCGCTGAAACGACGATTTCGTCCTGCGCCGCGTCACCGGATTGCGCCAGAACCGGCGTCGACGCCGCCGTCATCGAGATCAATGAAACGAATCCGAGCGCAGTCGCTTTGACGCGCGCGCCGGCGATTTTTCCTGCCGCCATTTTGTCCTCCCTGCCCCTGCGCCGGGTTCGCCGGCTGGTCGAAAATTTAGGTCGGGAGCGCGCGTCCGCCCATGACCGGACCGATCGCTCCAAGTGGTCTTTTTCGCTCAACTGGCCGGATCGCGGTTTTCCTCGCTGAAGGCCCTCGGCGACAGTCCGTTCCAAGCCCGAAACGCGCGGTTGAACGCCCGGAAGTCGGAAAATCCAAGCTGTTCAGCGACTTCCGCAATCGGCGTGCGGCCGGCCAGCAGCCGCTTTGCGGCTTCGTTCAAGACCTCGGCCCGCAGGTCGCGAAACGTCGCCCCCTCGGCCTCGAGCCGGCGCCTCAACGTCGCGACGCTGACGCCGGCAAGCGCGGCGATGCGGGTCTGGTCGATGACCCCGCGCGCAAGCGACTGGCGTACGAAATCCGCCGTCTCGCCGCGCCCGGCGCCGCGCGGCGCGCCCGACGCCGCGACGATTTCCGCCTCGACGCGCGCCGAGCTCAGCGCATCAGGGGTCGGCGGCTCGATCCGCGCCGTTGCGGCGTCAAGGTCGTAAAAGAGTTCGTAAACCGGCGCCGCGAAGCGGACAGGCGCGCGCCAGAAATCGAGATGTCCCGCGTCAGCCGTACGCCGTTCGCGCCGCACCGAGACGCGCCGAAGCCCTGCATGCGCATGCGGGCGCGACACGCAGGCGAGCATGCAATGAAGGAAAATCTGCACGCATTCGACGGAGAACTGGATGAAATCGGCGTTGTCGTCGACGACATAGGGAAAGCGTCGGTCATCGATGACGAAGCAAACCATGTCGCCGCGCCGGCGCACGGAATTGTATTCGCCGCCATGGAGCAGGTTATAGGTCCTCGCGAGAAGTCTCATCGCTTCGTAGAGCGACGTCGCCCCGACGAGATTGCCCAAAGCGAAATCGCGCGTGCCGGGGAGAAGCTGCCGCTTCGACAGATGCAAGGTCTCGTCCTTGAGCGCCGCCGAAACCTCGTTTTGCAGGCGGTGATATTCTGCGAGCGTGATCAGCCCGTCGCCGTCATCGACATCGACGGCGATGCGCGCCCGCGCAAGCATGACGCCGGCGTCGACGCCGTTGGCGCGCGCCATCGCCAGGAGCGGCCGCGCCATCGCGGCCTTGAGGCGGACCGGAGGCGGCGCGTCGCCGGCGTTCACGGGAGACCCCGGCGATCGCGGCGCGATCTCGCGCGCGCGCATCGCGTGCGGCTCGTCGGGACAGGCGTCGCGTCAGCGCTCATTCGCCTCCAGGATTGAACAGCGCCGGCGCCGCTGCGGCCCGGCGTTACCCTTTTCGATCTGACAAATTCGCAGACCGCGCAAGACCGCGTCCCGAGCGTCCGCCGGCGAGGGCGGACGCTTCCCAAGCGCTTGAAGACGGCGAAGGCAGTGCCAGGAACGAACGCCCCCCTCTGCGGGGACGACTCGACGATCTAATCCTCGAGCGTCATAACGACGACTTCTCCGGGCGCGACCGCGACCTTCGTCTCGTCAAAGGTCGGCTTCCTGAGCTTCGGCCGGACGTCGTTCGAGAAGACGTAAGGCTCTTTCGGCTTGCCGAGCGCGTTGCGGTTGAGCTTGCCGTCGCCGTTCTCGTCATAATAGGCGACGAAAGCGTAGTCGCCGGGCGCAAGCCCCCGGAGCGTGATCAGCGCAAGGCCCTCGTCATTGACCGTCGCATCATGTTTGGCCGCGGCCCGTTCCAGAAACGTCGTCGCGTCGGCGAAAACCGAAAGACGGACATGGCCGCCCGACGGGGCGAATTCGGAGCGCACGGCGAGGACGACCGCATCGCCTGCGGAGAATTTCGAGAAGGGGTCAGGAAGGGGCGCGCTGTCCGCGAACGCGGCGCCAAGCCCCAGCGCCGCCGCGCCGGCGATCCCCCCGAACAAAACCTCTCCGCGCACGACTTATCCCTACCAAGACCTTACGCAGCCGGCGCCGCAAAACGGCAAGCGCCGATTCCCTCAACTTTAGGAAAGAACGGTTCAAATCAACTTAAAAAGCCGCGATCGGGCGCGCCTTTGCGTCACGCTATTGCGATCAGCCGGCGAGCGTTACGCGATTGCAACGCCTCTCGTCATGTAGCCGGCGAATTTCGGCGCGCCGCGCGCGTAATGGCTCTCCGCGGAGCGGATTTCAAAGCCCGCCCGACGCACCAATTCGAGAGGGTCGCGGTTCAAATTGCAACCGCCGCCGAGCTTTCCCCAAATGGGATTGAGCCGGTCCTGCCAACGGCGGACGCCGGCGTCGGGAGCTGCGCCATGTTCGAGAAAGACAAGCCGCCCGCCGCTCTTCAGCGTCCGCTTCATGCCGGCGAGCGCGCGCGCGACATCGGGGATCGTGCACAGCGTATAAGTGACAAGGACCGTATCGACGGAGCCCGCGTCGAGCGGAATCTCCTCGGCTTTAAGGTCGAGCCACTCAAGGGCGAACGGGAGATCGGCGATTCGCTTCGCCGCCTTGCGGCGCATCGCCGAAGACGGTTCGAGCGCGTAGAGCTTCGTTATCTTCGCGCGGTCGTAAAACGCCGCGTTGTGCCCTGAACCAAAACCGACTTCGAGGACGACTCCGGCGGCTTCGGGCACGATCGCCGAACGCTCTTTGGCGATCGGCGGCGCTGAACAGGCGAAGCTGACGAGCGCGGGCTCGATGTGATCTGAATAGAATCCCATGACAACCTCTTGCCGCCGCCGCCGCGGACGCGCAAGCTTGCAGCGTCGAAATGCGGAGGCTCGCCGTGAAAGGCGCTCGAATGTTGATGGCGTCCGCCGCGGCGCCGCTTGCTGCGGCCTGCGCGCAAGGCCCAGGCGGCGGCGGTCCGTCCATCGCCGGACTATGGGCCGTCGCGGAGATCGACGGCGCGGCCGTGCCGCCTGGCGTCCCGGTCACCGTCAATTTCGCCGTGGACGGAAGAGTCAGCGGGACAAGCGGGTGCAATCAATATGGCGGCGAGTACGTCTACAGGAAGGGCGTCTTGACGATCGGACAGACCTTCACGACCGAAATGGCGTGCATCGAGGACTACCGAATGGAGCTAGAATCGAAGTTCCACAATCGGTTCAGCGGCGACCTTTCCGTTTCCGCCTCGCCGGACGGCGCGCTCCTTCTCGGCGAGAAGGAGGCCGGCCTCGTGCTGCGCAAGGCCGCGTCCTAGCCCCGATGTTTCGCTCGTTCCTGTTTGTTCCCGGCGACCGTCCCGAGCGTTTTGACAAGGCGGCCCTTTCGGGCGCCGACGCCGTCTGCATCGATCTTGAGGACGCCGTCGCGCCGGCGAACAAGCAGGCGGCGCGGCGCGAGGCGTTCTCCTATCTCGCGGGATCCGCGACGCCTGCGAGCGTCGGCGTCCGCTTCAACAGCCTTGAATGCGTCGACGGATTTCGCGACGTCATCGCCTTTATAGACAGCGCAGCGTCGCCCGCTTTCATTCTGACGCCGAAAGTCCGCTCGCGTTCAGTCGTCGATCAGCTGCGACGCGCGCTTGGCGAGCGGCGCCCGGCGCTTTGGGCGCTGATCGAGACGCCGGAGGCGCTTTTTTCGATTTCATTGATCGCGGAAAGCCTCGGCGAAGGCGGCGGCGTCGTTTTCGGCGGCGCCGATCTTTCCGCCGCGTTGGGCTCCGACATGAGCTGGGACGCGCTTTATCACGCGCGCGCCACGACGGTTGCGGGCGCGGCGCTCCACGGCCTGCAGTGTCTCGACGTGCCGTTCCTTGACGTCCGGAACATCGCCGCGATGATCGAGGAAACGCGCCGCGCAAAAGCCATGGGCTTCACCGGAAGGGCCTGCATCCATCCCGATCAGGTCGCGCCGATCAACGGGATATTTACGCCGACAGCGGACGAAATCGCCGCGGCGCAGGCGATTATCGACGCCTATGAAGGAAACGCGGGTCGCGTCCTCTTGCACGAAGGCCGTCTCGTCGAAAAGCCGGTGCTGGCGGCGGCCCGGAGAACGCTCGCCCGCGCCCGTTCCTGATCGCTATTCAAGGCCGAGAATGATCCGGTCGGGCGGCTTGTGGCCGTCGGCGAACATCTTGATGTTGATGATGACGCGCTCGCCCATTTCGATGCGGCTTTCAATCGTCGCCGACGCCATATGCGGCAGGAGGACGACGCTCGGCGCCGCGAGGAGCCGCGCATTCGGACGCGGCTCTTTCTCGAAAACGTCGAGCCCCGCCCCCGCGAGCCGTCCCGCTTCGATCGCGTCGGCGAGCGCTTCCTCATCGATGATCTCGCCGCGCGAAATGTTCACGACATAAGCGTGCGGCGGCATCATCGCGAGGCGAGCGCGAGAGAGCAGGTGATGCGTCTGCGGCGTCGCCGGGCAGTTGATCGAGACGATGTCCATGCGCTTCAGCATGGCGTCGAGGTCCGGCCAGTAGGTCGCCTCGAGCTCCTCCTCGATATGCGGATTGATCGGCTTTCGGTTGTGATAGTGGATCGCTAGGCCGAACGCGCGCGCTCGTCTTGCGACCGCCTCACCGACGCGGCCAAGCCCGATGACGCCAAGTTTCTTGCCCTTGACGCGCCGGCCGAGCATCCAGGTCGGGGACCAACCGGCGAAGGCGCCGCGTTCAAGCGCCCTGACGCCCTCGACGAGCCGGCGCGGCACGGCGAGAATGAGCGCCATCGCCATGTCGGCGGCGTCCTCGGCAAGCACCGACGGCGTATTGGTGACGATGACGCCCCGCTCATTGGCCGCCGCGACATCGATGTGGTCGACGCCCGCGCCGAAATTCGCGACGAGCTTCATGCGGCCGCCGGCGCGCGCGAAAAACGCCGCGTCAAGCTGGTCGCCGAGCGTCGGCGCATGGACGGCGACGTCCTGCGCCAGCGCCGCAAGCTCATCTCGCGACAGCGGCCGTTCCTTGAGATTCAGCGACGTGTCGAACAGCGCGGCGAGCCGTTGCTCAACCGTGTCCGGCAGCTTGCGCGTCACTCCGACTTTGAGACGCCGATGCGGCATGTTTGAAGTCCTCGTCGGTGGCGCGCTTTAACCGCTCGTTAACGCAGCCGAACCCAGAGTAAGGGTTTGTTAACTTTCTGGAACGGCGGCGCGACGGCGCGGATCGGTCGGGTTTGTTGTCATGCGGCGTCGGATCGCCATCTCAGCCCTGCTCTTGCATTTGAGCCCGGCCGCCGCCGCCGCGCAAGCAGCGGGCGGGGCGCGCCTTGACACCCCATCCGGCTTTCCCGTGCCGCGCTTCGTCAGCCTCAAGGATGAGGAGACAAATTGCCGAATTGGCCCGAGTTTCGATCACCCGGTGAAGTTTGTCTTCAAGCGCGCCGGCGCGCCAGTCATGGTGATCGCCGAATCCGTCGATCACTGGCGCAAGATCAAGGACCCGGACGGCGATGCGTGCTGGGTCCATCAGACGACGCTAAAAGGCCAATCCCACGTTCTTGTGATCGCCGACACGGCGCTTCATCGCCGCCCCGACGCCTCGGCGAGGACGACCGCGATGCTCGGTCGAGGCGTCCTCGCAAGACTGATCAAGCGCCGGAACGGCTGGGTCCTTGTCGCCGCCGATGACATTCGCGGCTGGTCAGATGAAACAAAGGTCTGGGGCGGAGCGATCGTCGCCGAGTCGCCGTAACATAGGCTGTCCGCCGGAATTGACCGCTTCCCGCCCGGCGACTACCAACGGTCGCAGGGTCAAAGTCGCGCCGGCGGAATAATGAAACAGAAATCAAGCTATACGCGCGAAGAATTGCTGCAATGCGGCATGGAGGGCTTTGCGGGTCCGGGCACCGCTCAGCTGCCAATTCCGCCGATGTTGATGTTCGAGCGCGTGACCAAGATTTCGCGCGACGGCGGTCAGAACGGCAGAGGGGAAGTCTCCGCCGAACTCGACATTCATCCAAAGCTCTGGTTTTTCGAGTGCCATTTCCCGGGAGATCCGGTGATGCCGGGCTGCCTCGGTCTTGATGCGCTGTGGCAGATGGTCGGGTTCTTTCTCACCTGGTCCGGCCTTCCCGGCAGGGGGCGCGCGCTTGGCTGCGGCGAGGTGAAATTTTCGGGACAGGTGACGCCTGAAATCCATCTGATCCGGTACGAGATCGACATCCGCCGCGTGATGACCGGGCGGCTCACGCTCGGCGTCGCCGACGGGCGCCTCATCGCCGACGGCCGCAAGATTTATGAAGCGAAGGACCTGCGGGTCGGGTTATTCTCGGCGTCGCAATTGAACGCGGGCGCCGCCGCTTAGCGCGACGCGCGCCAATGCATGAACGGCCCGGCGCGCCGGCGCCGCGCCGAACGAGGACGGGAGCAGCGCCCGCAATCTGGACGCGGACGCAAGGCGCCGTCGAGGCGGATCGGAATTGGAGGCCTATGCGTCGCGTAGCGATCACCGGAATGGGCTGCGTTTCTTCAATCGGCGCGAATGTCGCGGAAGTCGCGCGCGCGCTTAAGGAGGCGAAATCAGGCGTCTCTTTCTCTTCTGAATTCGCGGAAAAAGGGTTTCGCTGCCAGGTCTGGGCCCGCCCGAGCGTCAATGTCGAAACGGCGCTTGATCGGCGCACGCGCCGCTTCATGGGCGAAGGCTCTGCGTGGAATTACATCGCAATGCAGGAAGCGATCGTCGACGCGAGGCTCGCGCCCGACGAAGTCTCGCATCCGATGACCGGCATCATCATGGGATCGGGAGGACCGTCGACGGCGGCGATCGTCGAAGCCGCCGACGTCAATCGCGAAACCAAGGCCACGAAGCGCATCGGCCCGACCGTCGTTCCGAAGGCGATGTCGTCAACGAATTCGGCGACGCTTGCGGTTCCTTTCAAGATTTTGGGCGTCAATTATTCGATCTCGTCGGCCTGCGCCACCTCCGTTCACTGCATCGGCGCCGCCGCCGAACAGATCATGTGGGGCAAGCAGGACGTCATCTTCGCCGGCGGCGGCGAGGATTGCCACTGGACGATGGCGAACCTCTTCGACGCGATGGGCGCGATGGCGACCGCCTTTAACGAGACGCCGGCGACCGCCTCGCGCGCCTACGACAAGAACCGCGACGGCTTCGTCATCGCCGGCGGGGCGGGCGTCGTCGTACTGGAGGAAATGAGCCGCGCCAAAGCGCGCGGCGCGACGATCTACGGCGAGATCGTCGGCTATTGCGCCAACGCCGACGGCTACGACATGGTGCAGCTTTCGGGCGAGGGCGCTGTCCGGTGCATGCGCGAGGCCTTGAAGACCGTGAAGCGGCCGATCGACTATGTGAACACCCACGGCACCTCGACGCCGGTCGGCGATTCCAAGGAAACGGCGGCGTTGCGCGAGGTTTTCGGCGCGAAGATCCCGCCCTTCTCGTCGACGAAATCCCTGACCGGCCATTCGCTCGGCGCGGTCGGCGCGCAGGAGACGATCTATTCCCTCATTATGATGCGCGACCGGTTCCTTTGCGAAAGCGCGCATATCGAAGAGATCGATCCGGAATTCGCCGATCTGCCGATCATCCGCGAACGCGTCGACAACGCGAAGATCGACTGCTTCTTGACGAACTCCTTCGGCTTCGGCGGGACCAATGGCTGTCTGGTCGTCGCGCGGGCGGAGTGAGCTCCAATTCCAATCCGAAAGGGCGTTTCATGAGCGATGAACCCTCATTCCCGTCCGGCGTCTTGATGAAGGGCAAGCGCGGCCTTGTTATGGGCGTCGCCAACAAGAATTCGATCGCCTGGGGCGTCGCCCAGCAGCTCGCCGCGCAAGGAGCGGAGCTCGCCTTTTCCTACCTCAAGGCGATGGAAAGCCGGGTGCGCCCCTTGGGCGAGTCGATCGGCGTCAAGCTCTTCGTCGAGGCGGACGTCATGAGCGATGACGACATGGCGCGGTCCTTTGCCGAGATTGAAAGGGAATGGGGCCGTCTCGACTTCCTCGTCCACGCGATCGCGTTCACCGACAAGGAGGCCCTCAAAGGCTCGTTCGTCGAAAACACCACGCGTCAGAATTTCAAGGATACGATGGACGTCTCGGCGTTTTCCTTCGTCGATGCGGCGCGCCGCGCGTCGAAAATGATGCCGGCGGGCGGGTCGATGGTGACGCTCACCTATTTGGGTTCGGAACGCGTCGTGCCGAATTACAACGTCATGGGCGTCGCCAAGGCGGCGCTCGAAGCGTCGATGCGCTATGTCGCGCGCGATCTCGGCCCCAAGGGAATCCGCGTCAACGCGATTTCCGCAGGCCCGATGAAGACGCTCGCCATGGCGGGGATTTCCGGCGGGCGCCAGCTGATGTCGGTCGGGCGCGAGTGGTCGCTCCTCAAAGAAGACACGACAATGGAAGGAGTCGCCGGGTCGGCGCTCTATCTTCTCTCCGATCTCGGGAAGTCCTGCACAGGCGAGGTCGTCCATGTCGACGCCGGCTTCCACGTCGTCGCCGTTCCGAACATCGAGGGCGCCGCCTGAAGGGCCGCCGGCAAAAGGTCAATCTGCGCAACGGTTGCGCAAATTCATCCGGATGTCGTCGTCGCGCCAATAAACCGTCAGCCTGCTGATATAAAGCCTTCATCAAACCGCCTTAGCCCCCGGTTAGGCGACCGGAGCGGGCGACATGTCTGGAAGCGGCGCATCAATTGGAAGAACGAGCCTTCGCGCGTGGTTCGCCGCCGCCGCGGCGGTGACGACGACCGCCGCCGGAACGGGCTTTGCATCGACGTCGATGACGGAACGGGCGGCGCGGGAATCGATGACGCCGACCGGCGGGGCGGTGATCGCGGTCGGCCATCGCGGTACCAGGCGATTCGCGCCGGAAAACACGCTCTCGGCGCATGAAATGGCGATTGCGCTCGGCGCGCGCGCAATCGAAATGGACGTCAGGATGACCGCCGACGGCGAATTCGTCCTGATGCATGACCCCGCGGTCAATCGCACGACCGACGGACGCGGCCTTGTGTCGAAAATGACGCTCGCCGAGATCCGGAGGCTCGACGCCGGGTCATGGTTCGCTCCGGAATTCGCCGGCGAGCGCGTCCCGACGCTGCGCGAGGCGCTGCGAAACATCAAGGGCCGCGCGGCGGTCGACATTGACTTCAAGGCGGGGCCCGCAGACTCCGCAGAACGCATCGCGCGAATTCTCGACGAGGAACGCTTCGATGACGGATCGCTCGTCACGGTCTTCGTGCGGAGCTGGAATTACCGCAAGATGAAGCGGCTGCCGAAACCGTACCTGCTGCGGCCGCACTACCGGAACGCCGCCATGACGGCGCAAGCCGCGCGCGAAGACCGCGTCGAAGTCATGGGCCTCAGGCGGCGGAGCTTTTCCTTCTCCGCCGCGCGGGCGATCGCCGACGCCAAACTCAGCCTGTTTTCGAACGTCATGGGGCGCGACGACAACGAGCGCGGTTTCGCGGACAGCCTTCGCGCCGGAGCCCGGTTCATTCAGACCGACCGGCTCGATCTCCTTGTGCCCTATTTGAGAGAACGCGGGCTCCTCCTCGAATGCGCGCCGACGCGCAGCTTTTCGTGTCCGCCAGGCGCTCGGGACGCCGTCAAGCTCGCCGCCGCCGCGCGCAGGGAGCCGCCGCGGCCCGCCGCCCTTCCGGCTGCGGCGCTTTGCGCTTCAGGCGCCGGCGCCGAACCGGACTCCTATCGCGCCTGCAAATATTCAATGGGATCGACGCGCGCGAAGCCAGGCGTTTCGTCAACAAGGTGATCGAGCCAGAATTTGTGCCCGGCGCCGAAGACGAGGACGACGCGATCGCCAGGCTTCGTCACATCGATGAGTTTTGAGAAGATCTTCGCGTTGCGCATGAACCAGTACCCGTTGAGCTCCGCCGCCGGCTGCGCCTCGCCGACGTCGAACTTCAAGATCTCATAGTAGAACGCCGGCGATGCGAACTTTCCGGCATTGGCTTCGATGAGCGCCGCGCGCATGGAGAGCGCGGCGAGCCGCTCCGTTTCCTCGCCGACCATCGCCTGCGCCTTTCCGATCAGCGCGCCGATCGCATCCGCCTGCCCCGTCGCGGCCGCATGTTCCAACAGCTTTCCGAAAGGAAAATAATCCGGCTCCCCGTCTGACGGCTGTTCGTCGAGCCCGAGAACGCGAGCGACGCCGGCTTTCGCCGCAAGCCGGTAGGCGACCTGCACGCGCTCATCCTCATCGTTAAGGAGATCGCTCGGCGCGAACGCGGCGAAATTCGGATCGACGTAATCGGGCGCCGCCGTGACGCGCTCCGTGACGACGACGGTCGGCTTGAAGGCGGCGAGCGCGTCGGCGACCTCCTCGAGCTCCCGTTGGCGCTGCGGCGTCAGCGGGCTGTCGATCTTGGCTGAAATGACGTCGCTCTCGGACCCCGCGAAATGCCAGGTCCCGAGCACCATCACCTGGACTGCTTCCGTCTCCGGGGCGACTGGCGCCGGCGGCGTCGCGCATCCGGCGCATCCAAGGATCATTGCGGCGGCGATCGCGATTATTCTCATGAGCGACTCCAAATGCCGGGGAGCCGGCCCTATCGCGTCGGGCGCGCGGCCGACACGGAATTGCGACAGGAAGCGCGCCCTTTGCGCCGCTACGCTTTCCGCGCGGCGATCCAGGCGTTGATCGTCGCTTCAAGAACCGGCAGCGGCGCGTCGCCGGTCGACAGCACCGCGTCATGGAAGCCGCGAATGTCGAACTTGTCGCCAAGTTCGGCTTCGGCCTTGGCGCGCAGTTCCTGGATCTTCAGCATGCCAAGCTTGTAGGCGCAGGCCTGTCCCGGAATGACCGCGTAGCGCTCGACTTCGCGCGTCACGGATTCGCGCGTCTCGCCGGTGACTGAAACCATGTAATCAATCGCCTCATCCCGCGACCAGCGCTTCCAGTGCAGTCCGGTGTCGACGACGAGCCGCGCGGCGCGGAAAAGCTCGGCCTGAAGGCGGCCGAGATCGCCCGCGGGATCGTTCTCGTACATGCCCATTTCCTTCGCGAGGGCCTCGGCGTAAAGGCCCCAGCCTTCTGCGTATTCGGAATAGCTCAAGAGGTTGCGGATCAAGGGCATGTCCGGGATCGAGCGCTGATACGCCGTCTGGAAATGATGGCCGGGGACCGCCTCGTGATAGGTGAGCGACTTCAGGGAGTGTTTCGGGTTGTCGGCGGTGTCCTTGAGGTTGATCCAGTAGACGCCGGGGCGCGAACCGTCGAGCGAGGGGCCTGTGTAATAGCCGCCGGGCGATGAATCCTGTTCGTGGACCGGGATGCGCCTCACTTCAACCTTGCTCTCGGGGAGGCGTCCGAAATAGGCCGGCGCCTTCGCCATGATCTCGTCGACTTGCGCGCGGAGCGAAGCGAGGAGCGCCTCACGGCCTTGATCCGTATTCGGATAAAGATTGTCCGGGCGCGCGGCGAGCGCTTCCATGCGCGCGGCGACGGATCCGTTCGCAAGGCCGATCGACTTCAAGAGCCCGTCCATCTCCGCCGTGATGCGCGCGACCTCGGAAAGGCCGAGTTCGTGCACATCGTCGCCGTTCCGCGTCCCCGCGCCGTAGGCGGAAAGCGCCGCCTGATAGAACGCCTCCCCTTCCTCGCCGAGGCGCCAGACTCCGGCGTCGGCGTTCGTCTGCGCCTTGATGAGGTCGACGGACGCCGCAAGGCGCGCATAGGCGGGATAGACGGCCTCTTCGACGGCCGCCACCGCGCGCGCCTTCAAGTCGGCCCGTTCGGCGTCGGAGAGGCCGTCCAGCAAGGCGGTCTTCGCTTCGAGGGTCGCAATGAGAGGGTGCGCGGCCGCCGGTCCCGAGGTGAAGCTCGTCAGCGACGCGGCGATCGCCTCGACCGCGAAAAGCGGCGGCGCGATCCCGATCCCGGCGTCCGTCGAGATCGTTTCAGCCGTTTCGTCGAGCGCGCGCGCCATGTCGGTGAGGCGCGCGATATAGGCGTCAGCATCCGCTTTCGACTCGATTGGATGCTGCGTCATCAGCATGCGCGGCAAGGCGAGATGCGGCCCTGTCAGCTGCGTCATGAAATAGGGCGACATCGCCCAGCTGTCGCCGGAATTTGGAAGGCCGCCGCCGAACGGCGTCGCGCCGCCGAAGTCGAACTGGTTGCGTCGCGCCGCCATATCGTAGGCGTTCTTGAGGACGTCATAAGCGACCGCCGTCGAGCCTGACAGCGCCGACCGGTCGAACCCGCGCAGCTCCATCAGGAATTCTTCGTTCATCTGCCGCGCCGTCTGATGCGCTTCAAAGCCGTAGCCGCCGAGGCGCGACAAATAGCCTTCGCCGGCGACGTCCTCGCCGACGCCGAGCTCGGTCGCCGCTTCCGGCGCTGTCGCAAGGAACGCCCGCGCATGGCGCTCCGCCATCGCCAGAAACTCCTTTGACGGATCAAGCGCGCCGGCGCCCTCGGCGGCTTCGACGGCGTTTCCTCCGCCGCCTTGAGACGGCTTGCCTTTGCCGCACGACGACGCCGCAAGGAGCGCAAGCGCGGCCGCCGAGAGCCGCAGCGCGAGATTCGATGATGTCCGCATGCCTCTTCCCCTGAAGCGCCGGGAACGCGCCCGTCCCCGATAGGAAGGACGTTAGGCCGACGCGGCGAAGCGACCAACCCCGCCGGGCGCATGAGAGGTCCGGGCGTTGTAAAAAAACCCCGCCGGCTGGGCTGGCGGGGCTCGTTGATTTTCAATGGGTTAGGCTGAGGCGGGTTATTCCTCGTCGCCTTTCCGCGGCTTTTCGGCCTGCGGGATTTCCTTGCCGGTCTGCTGGTCGACGACCTTCATCGAAAGGCGGACCTTGCCGCGATCGTCAAAGCCCAAAAGCTTCACATAGACCTCGTCGCCTTCCTTGACGACGTCGGTCGTCTTCTCCGCGCGCTGCGAGGAAAGCTGCGAGATGTGGACGAGGCCGTCGCGCGCGCCGAAGAAGTTGACGAAGGCGCCGAAGTCCATCGTCTTGACGACCTTGCCCTTGTAAATCTCGCCGACTTCCGGCTCCGCGACGATCGAGTGGATCCATTTGTAGGCGGCCTCGATCTTCGCCTTGTCGCTCGACGCGATCTTGATGAGGCCGTCGTCGTTGATGTCGACCTTGGCGCCGGTCTTCTCGACGATTTCGCGAATGACCTTGCCGCCGGAGCCGATGACGTCGCGGATCTTGTCCTTGGCGATCTGCATCGTTTCGATGCGCGGCGCGAACTCGCCGAGTTCGGCCCGGCTGGTGTCGATCGCTTTCGCCATCTCGCCGAGGATGTGCATGCGGCCGTCTTTCGCCTGCGCGAGCGCGACCTTCATGATTTCCTCGGTGATGCCGGCGACCTTGATGTCCATCTGCAGCGAAGTGACGCCCTCCTTCGTGCCCGCGACCTTGAAGTCCATGTCGCCGAGATGGTCTTCGTCGCCAAGGATGTCCGAAAGCACCGAGAAGCGCGCGCCCTCGAGGATCAATCCCATCGCGATGCCGGCGACGGGCCGCTTGATCGGAACGCCGGCGTCCATGAGCGCGAGCGACGAGCCGCAGACCGTCGCCATCGACGATGAGCCGTTCGACTCGGTGATTTCCGAAACGAGTCGGATGACGTAGGGAAATTCCTCCTGCGTCGGAAGCACCGCTTTGATCGCCCGCCAGGCGAGCTTGCCGTGGCCGATTTCACGCCGGCCGGCGCC
>JACADX010000220.1 GCA_013389125.1 Parvularculaceae bacterium
AGCGAGCAGCGTCTCGGTGCGCGCGTTCGGCGCCTTGATGAGATGGAGGCAGGCGTCGATGAGCTCGGCCGGGTTGTGCGGGGGAATCGACGTCGCCATGCCGACGGCGATGCCGTTCGCGCCGTTCGCCAGCATGTTCGGGAACGCGGCGGGAAGGACGACGGGCTCCCGCCCCTCGCCGTCATAGGTGTCCCGGAAATCGACGGCGTCCTCGTCGATGCCGTCAAGAAGCAGCGCCGCCGCCTCGGTGAGGCGGCTTTCCGTGTAGCGCATCGCCGCCGCGTTATCGCCGTCGATATTGCCGAAATTCCCTTGCCCGTCGATGAGCGGGACGCGTACGGAGAAATCCTGGACGAGGCGGACCATCGCGTCATAGATCGCCTGGTCGCCATGCGGGTGATAGTTTCCCATCACCTCGCCGACGACCTTCGCCGATTTCTTGAATCCGCCTTTTGGATTGAGCCGCATCTGGCGCATCGCGTAGAGGATGCGGCGGTGGACGGGCTTCAAGCCGTCGCGGACGTCGGGCAGCGCGCGCGCGGTGATCGTCGAGAGCGCATAGGCGAGGTAGCGCCGCGACAACGCCTCATCGAAGGGCTCAAGGAAGATTTCTTCGGGCCTTGGCGGGCGATTCGAATCGTCGGGTCCGCCGCCCTTGCGGGTTCTGGTCTTTGTCATGGGGCGGGGATAGCAGAATCGCGCCCCTGCGCCAGCGCTTCTCGCTCAGGACAAGCCCCTTCCCGTCAGCCGCCGATTCTCGCCGGTTCGCGCACGCAAGGCCCGTCGTTCAGAACCCCCTACTGGAACGTGTCCGACCAGAGCTGCTTCGACCATTTCTGCATCTTGCTGTAGCTGCCCGTGGACCAGCCGCCGGATTCCGCGAGCGACCCCGGCGCAAGGGTCATCGCCTTCGTCGTCGGGTCGTACTGGTAATTTGCAGTAAGCCAGGACGCTTCCGTCAGCGTGATCGGACTGAAACAGGCGGAATTCGTCGCGATGCTTGCGATGCGCGCAGCGTCCGCGACCGTGCCGCCGTTAAGGAGGCGGATGATCGCGTCGGCGCAGATTTTCGCCTGCGCATTCGCCATATGGCCCGATTTCGGCTGCTTCGTCGCCTGCGAGTCGCCGATGATGTGGACGCCGGAAAACCCGGGAAGCGTCGACTCATAGCTCAGCGGATCGACCGGCGCGAAGTCCGACCCGGCGGGAACGAGGCCCGCCCCCCTGACGAGGGTCGATGCGCGATGCGGCGGGATGATGTTGAGCACATCGCCGACGAAATTGCCGATCGAGGTCCTCACAGTTTTCGTCGCCGCGTCGACTGAGAGCAGCCTCGCATTCGGCCGGTAATCGATGATGCCGGCGTAAAGCTGCGAAAACGCCTTACCGAACGTCGTCGCCGCCGCCTGGATCGCCGGGTTGGCGTCAAGGACGATGACCTTCGGGGTTCCGCCGCGCGCCTTCAGTATCGCCGCCACGGCGCAGGCGCGCTCGTAAGGCCCCGGCGGGCATCGGTACGGCGCCGGCGGCACGGTCATGACGAAGACGCCGTTCTTCGGCATCGCGTCGATCTGCGATTTGAGGAGCGTCGTCTGCGACCCGGCGATCCAGGCGTGCGGCGTCACCTTCGGATCAAGACCCGCGACCGGCTTAAAACTGATCCCGCCGGTCATGACAAGCCGGTCGTAAGGCGTCCAGCCGCCGGCGTTAAGGCGCACAAGACGGGCCTTTGCGTCGATGCCCGCGACCCAATCCCTCACATAAGTGACGCCGTAGGCGCCGAGCGCCGAAAGCCGGAAACCGATATTGGCGAGGCCGAGTTTCCCTTCGAGCACGAGATTGCTCATGATGCAGGAATAATGCGTCGGATTCGGATCGACGAGCGTCACCCGGATGCGTCCGGCGCCCCAGAGCCGCAGATACTTCGCCGCGGTCGCGCCGGCGAAGCCGCCGCCGGCGACAACGACATGATAGGCGTTCGTCTGCCCGCGGGCTGGCGCGCCGATCAAAGCCGCGGCGGCGCCGGCGGCGAGCGAAGACTTGATGAGCGCGCGCCGGCTGACGGGCAAGGCGGTCATTTCTTGAGGCATCGTCAATTCTCCGTTGCGTTCGTGAGAGGACCGGCCGATGTCGGCGGGCGGGCCGCGGCGGACGCAGCGCCGCTCGCGCGTCGCGTCACGGCGGCCGAACGCGCCTTCGGCAGGCTCGAGAAGTAGGCGGCGATCAGTTTGACTTGCGCCTGGGTGTAGCCTTTCGCCTGATGCTTCATGATCGAGCCGGTCTCGCTCGGGCGCGCCATTTCGAGCATTTCCTCGACAATTTCCGCGTATTCCTCGCCTGCGAGCGACTCAAAGCCCTTCGCGCCGTGACATTGCGCGCATTGCGCCGCGAGGAGGCGCCCGTTCGCGGGGTCGGCCGCCAAGGCGCCGCTTGTCGCGAAGGCGACGGCGGAAGTTGAGGCAAGTGCGCCCCAAAGGCGCCGGATTCGAGAGCGATACGCGACGGTCATTCCTCGTCCTCCTCACATGACGCTCGGCGCCGAACCATCGCGCCGGCGCGACCTCGGCGATCGTCACTTTCTAGAAGCG
>JACADX010000247.1 GCA_013389125.1 Parvularculaceae bacterium
CATCGCGCAGACGAAAACCAGGCCGCCGACCTTCGTCGCCAAATGCACGCGCGCCGAAGACGTTCCAGCCGCCTATCGGCGGTATCTCGTCAACGGCATCCGCGAGGCGTTCGACCTGTGGGGCGCGCCGATCCGCCTCATTCTGGAAAAGCCGGAAAATCCGTACGCAGACGAATGACCGAAGCGGCGTCAGCCTTTTCCCTCCTCGCCGCCCCAAATCCGCTCCCACCATTTTTCCTTCTTCGGCGGCGGGAACGACTGTCCGCTTTCCTTCATTTTGCCGCGGATGTCGTCGATATCCCAGCCGGTGAGCGCGGCGAGCGTCTGCGCCTCCCTTTCAAATCGCTTCGGGAGCTCCTTGCGATATTCCTTCGCCGCGTCGCATTTCGCCTCGCCCTTGTAAGGATGGCGAAGCACGTAGCGGCCCTGAAAATTCTCGCGCTCGCCAGTCGTCTTGAACATCAGATCTTCGGGGAAATGCGCGGCGTCGTAGCTTACGTGCAGCCTCGTCACGAAGACGTCCTGCGGGCCGCCGGGCGACGGCGGCCGACGCATGTTCGGCCGGTCGTCCGCTATTCCGCCGTCAAGCCAGTAAACGCCGAGTTCGCGCAATTCCTCGTTCGACAGCGGATCGGCAGCGCACGGATCGCACCAGTTCATGTCCCAGGCGTATTCAAGGAAGACGGCCTTCTGCGCCTCCTTGTCGACCTGCTCGGCGAACATCGCTTTGTAGAATTCGCCGAATTCGTCCTTCACATAGATGGGAATGTCCATCCCCGTCGGAAGCTTCACCGTGCGGTAGTTGGTCGTTTCGACGCGCCCGTTTCGGGTCAGCGCGAAAATGAAGAGCTCCTGCTTGCCGTCGGCGTTGACGGTGCCGAGGCGAATGGGAAGCATGAACCGGCGCGATTCAAACGCGATTTGCAGCGGGCGGAGATAGCGGAGGCCTGTCTTCGCCTGCTCTTCGAGGTTGACCTTGGCGACGAAGAACTTCGTTCCTTGCCGGATATAGCTGCCAAGGACCCTGTCAACGCCCTCCGGCAGCTTGTAGCCGTTCTGAACGAGCCATGTCGCAAGGCCGCCCGATTCCTTCGCCGACAGGATCTGGATGTCGTATTCGCCCACCGTGTACTCGGCTTCGACCGTCACCCCGAGCGCCGCGTCGCCGCGCTTCTTAGCGTCGCCCGCCGCTTCCGCCATCGGCATTCGCGAGCCCGTCACCATGATCTCGTCATAAACCGTGCACGGATCCTCGTCGAAATACTCGACGAGCCGCGGCGACGTGTAGGCGTCGAGATGATCGATAATCGCGTTTTCCGTGACGTGGATCTGGCCTTCTTCGAGCACGACCGGCACCGGGACGACCATTGCGAACTCCTTGAGCTCGCCCTGATAGTCGTTCGACAGGGTCATTACGGTCCGATCCCCGTCGCGCATGATAGCGACTTTCGACGCCTTGTTGAAAAGCTTGGTGTCGGCCTTCGCGACATAAAACCCGCAAAAAGCGACGGCGCCGCCGGTCATGGCGATCGCGGCGAGCCCGGAGGCGGCGGCGATCAACGTCTTCTTCAATAGAGGCTTCATGGTCGGCTCCCTTGCATGGTTCTCATTCCGCCGGCGCGCTGGCGCGGCCTCTTGCGTGAAAGATGAAGCGAAGCGGTCCGGGCGCGGTCCCCCACTGATAGCGCGCGCCGGCGCCCGCGTCGCCCGCCAGCAGGCGAAGAAGGGCGACGGCGAACGGTGCGTAGAAGATTGCGTCGCTGATGAAGAAATGGAACTGGCCGATATAGGCGAGGGCGGCGGCCGCGCTGACGAAAAGCGCCCGCTGACGGCTGTCCATGGGCGTCGTGACCGGGTCCGAGATCATGAAGAAGGCGAACAGGATGAGGGCGCCGTGCGAAAGGCGGAGCGCCGGAATCGACAAGGGATCGCCGAGGTAAAGCGCCCGGCCGACGACGAGCGCGGCGAAGACGCCAAGATAAATGATCGGCACGTCAAGGCGCGATGCGCGCCAGCAGGTGACGGCGCCGAGAGCGGCGATCATCGCTGCGAACCACGGCGCGCCGCCCCACTCGCCGGTCGACGTCCAAGCCGCACCCGAAAAGGCGACCATCAGCACGATCCCGAAATTCGCCGGATTGAAAATGTGCCGATCGCCGGCGCGAATGGCGAATTTCGATCCGATCGACAGCGCCGCGGCGAGCGCAAACGGCCACAGGCCGTCCGCGCGGAGGAGAAGCGACAACGAGAGACCTGAAATCAGCGGGCTTTTCCAGTCAAAGCGGCCCCTCAACAGCATCGATCCAAGCCCTTGCGCGCCGAGCGAAACGCCGATCGCCGTCGCCATCTGCGCCGGCGAAACGCCGAACCCGAGCGCCATGAGGCCCACAGCCAATATCGTTGCCTGGCCGGCGATCTGAAACCAGCGCGCGTCCTTAAATGCCTGAACCGGAGGTTTTGGCCTGAACATCCGCACGCCAATCTAGCTGACCGGGAAGGGAACGCCCAGAAGGCGGCGAAATGGCGGCGGAACAATAGCGCCGGCGCGGATTTTGACAGCCGGCGCGCCTCCATGCTTGGCTGCGGACGCGAGACCGGAGCTCTTTTTGACTATGAAATTGCTGACAAATCCGCCTCTGAGCCAGGCCGCCGGCATGGTCATTCTCAGGCTGACCCTGTGCACGCTTGTCTTCATCCATGGATACTGGCGCGCAACGAAAGGCGGCGTCGCCCCGTTCGGCGAGTGGCTGACGTCGCAAGGAACGCCGTTCGGCGCCGAGGCGGCGATCGCCGTTACGGGGTATGAACTCATCGCCGCGCCGACGCTCGCCCTCGGTCTCTTCCGGCCCATCCTCGCAACGATATTCGCGGCGATTTATGCGGCCGGCATGGTCATGGTCCATCTGCCCTTCGGCTGGTTCGTTGTCGGGGCCGGTCGGAACGGAATGGAGTACAGCGCGCTCTTGATCATTTGCTTCCTTCTTGTCGGATGGACGAGAGGCGCGAAATAAAAAGGGAGCCGCCTGAAGGCGGCTCCAGCTCTCTCCCCATTCGCGGGCGGACCGTCTAGCCGATCTTCAGCGTCGACTTCAGCTGCACCGCCTGCGAGAGATTGTGGAAGTTCGGCGAGGTCGCTTTCACCAAGCGGTGAATTTCCTCGAAGGTTTCCTTTGAAGCGTCGCCCTTGATGCGCACCGTGTAGGAAAGGCTTTCATAGCCCGGCGCGACTTCGTCGCTGATCCCGAGGAAGCCGCGAAGATCGATGTCGCCTTCGACGTCGATTTCAAGGCTGTCGAGCCTGACGCCTTTGAGCGAACACAAGGCGACATAGCCGACCATCATGCAGGAATTGAGGGCGGCGAGGAGGTATTCCTGCGGATTGGCGAACTTGTTCGTGCCGCCGAGTTCGAGCGGTTCGTCGACGTCAATCGCAAACGACCGCCGGATCTTCTCGCCGCCGATCTCAAATCCATCGACGGTCGAGCGGTTATGGGTCCCGCCCTGCCACTTGCTGGAGACCTTCCAGCGGGTCACGCCTTTCGTCGGATCCGCGGCGACGGCGCCGGCGAGCGCTTCGACATCTGCGACGTTGACGCCGTTGATGACGGCCGGTTTCGAATCGAACATTGGACTTTCCTTTCGTTGACTGAGGTTATGGCTGGCCGCTCAACAAAACGCCGGAGCGACGTCGGCGATCTCCTTTGCGCCTTGCGGCGAGACCCGATGAAGCGCCGCTTTCGTCTGCGGATGGACGAGGCCGGATCCGATAAACGTCCAGCGGAGCGCTTGATGCTGCGTGCGGACGATCTCGGCGCGCTCTGATGCGTCGAAGCGCCGTCCGGCCGCGCGCTCAAGCGCGTCAAGGTCCATCTTCGCCTGTTCCGCGAGTCCGCCGTCAAGGAAAGCGCCGAGTTCAAGATAGCCGCGCACGCCGGCAAGCCGCTCATCGGCGTTTCTTGACGCGGCGATCGCATCGGTCATCAGCGAGTCGAGCTGCGCGTGCTGCATCTCTTCCATCCAATGATGCTTGAGGAGGCTCTTGAAAAGCGGATCGAGTTCCGCGTCATCGCGCACGCTCTCGGTGTAGTGCGCCTGCGTCATCCACTCGATACCGAGAATGAGAAGGCTGACCGCGAGCGGATCGGCGCCGAGGACTTTGGCGCTGATCGCTTCCGGAGGGCCGATCACATCGCACGCGACGCCGAAGCCGGACAGAAACTCCTCGCGGAATTTCTTGAAGAGGTGAATGTGCTTGGCCTCCTCGCCCGCGAATTGAAGGAGGGCGCGCGTCCTGTAGTCGTCGCGCTCGTCTATCAGCGCGCGCGTGTGGTCCATGACGAAGGGGAGGATGAACTCCTCGACGAGACCGAACGTGTAAAGATAGCCGTGGGCGCGGATTTGGTTGAGGAGTCGCTTTTCGCGCGGCGACAGGAAGGAAACCGGCTCGGTTCTCGCAAGCGATTCCGGCAGGAAGCGCTTCGTGAAGTCGAGCCGCTTGCCGTCGCCGATGAGGTCTTCTACGCGCCAGCGGATCCGCTCGGCGCGAGCGAGGGTGTCTTTGTAGTTGAAGTGCGCAGTCATCTCGCTTCCTTTCGTTGGCCGCCCTCCTTCGCCTTGTGACCCCGCTTCGTTGAAGCGACCGTCGAAGCCGGCGTGGAAAGTCGATTATCGTTCGGCTGTCTTCCTATTGGCGCTTTTGCGCAGGCTCTTATTTGGCGTTCCCCGTCCTCGGGTTGAATGATCGATTGGCCGAAGCCCATGATCATTCGTCCGCGTCGGATGCGGGCGAGGACGCCCGCGAGCGCGGCGAACGCGGTCAGCGTCGCCAGGGTCGATTCGATTGCCTTGGTTATTGGTGCTTTTCCTTTCGTCGGCTTGGTCCCGGTCTTTTTCGCGGGGCGGCGACGCGTCAATCGCGCTCCATCGTCGGATCGACCGTGGAACAGAGCGTTGAATCTTCGGCGGCCGCGGATCTTGTCATCCCGGGAGAGAACGGGCGTGCTTGAAATCAGGCTCTCGGGGGAGTTGACGGTCCTGCGCGACGGCAAGGTCGCGGCCTTGCCGCAGTCTCGCAAGACCCGCGCACTGCTCGCCTATCTCATCCTGAATCCCGGCCCGCACCGACGCGAGAGACTGTGCGAAATCTTTTGGCAAGTTCCCGACGATCCGCGGCATTCATTGCGGTGGTCCCTCAGCAAATTGCGCGCGATCGTCGACGACGACAGGGACGAACGGATTGTCGCTGATCGCGAGCGCGCGGCATTCGATCGGGCCGGCGCGCGGATCGATTTTGTCGAGGCGTCATCGCTCGTCGCTTCGGGCCTTGCCGGCAGCCCAATCTCGGCTATTTCCGAGATGGCGGCGAGGATCGCTTTGCCCTCCTCCACCATCGGCTGGAGAAGGCGATCGAGGATTTCGGCTTGCGTATGCTCGCGCGGCTCCTCGCCCTTCTCGCGCACGAAATCGCGGATCATGGCTTCGACGACCGGCGAGGGCGTCCGGTTC
>JACADX010000116.1 GCA_013389125.1 Parvularculaceae bacterium
GCGCTGGACGCGTTCCGCAAGGCGTTGACGGCCGTGGAGCGGGGTCGATCGATCCTCTAATCCTTTCCGGAAATGGGACAGGCGGGGAGGCGACAGGGGCCGTTCTGGTGGGACGGACGCGATCGGCGTCGGGTCGCTCAGTCGCGGGAGCTTGCCCTTCTGCCGGAAAAGCGGCGGGACTGCCGGTCAGTGGGCTTTTCAGAGGGTCAGGGAGCGTTCGAACCTTCCGGACGAGAGGTCATTTAAGGGACTTGGCAGCGCCAAGCACTTCCATGACGTGGCCATTGACCTTCACTTTGCGCCAGATCTTCCGAATGACGCCTTTGCCGTCAATCATGAATGTTGACCGGTCGATTCCCATATATTTGCGGCCGTAAAGAGACTTTTCGACCCAGCTGCCATAAGCCGCGACAGTCTCGCCGTTCTCATCCGACGCGAGCGTGATTGTCAGCCCATGTTTCTTTTTGAATTTGTCGTGCTTTGCCGGACTGTCCTTTGAAACGCCGATGACGACCGCGCCGGCGCGCCGGAAAGCCTTTTCAGCGTCGGAGAAATCAACAGCCTCCTTGGTGCAGCCCGTCGTTTCATCCTTCGGGTAGAAATACAGAACGACGGTTTTTCCCTTCAGATCTTTCAAGGCGACGCGCCCGCCGCCGTCTGTCGGCAGGTCGAATGGCGGGGCTGATGCGCCTTCGGCGATTTCGCGAGGCTTTTTCGGCATCGTTTTCACCTCTCCGGGTTCAGGACCGGGCAAGGATGCGGTCATAGTTGATTGTGATCGCCGTCCCAATCTTTTCTTGATCGGCCGTTATATTGTCACTAGGCATGTGGAAAGGGGTCGGCTCCGCCGCCGACGGGCGCAAAGGGAAAACGGGCACGCGCATGAGATCGCGGATCGCACGCGCCGCACTCCTTTCCGCCGAAGCCGTCGGAGTTCTCGTCGCAATAGCCGCCTGCATCGCCGCGTTCGTTTTCTGGCGTGTTCAAAGCGGACCGGTGACGCTCAATTGGGCGGCCCCGTTCATTCAGTCCGCGGCGAACGCAACGGTGTTCAACGGTTCCGTACGGCGTATCGGATCCATAACGCTGTCGCGCACCGAAGAAGGCGAGGGCTATCGGGTTGACCTTCACAAGGTCAGCCTCGGCCGGCGCAATTCGGAGGCGAGCGCGCTGCTTCCCGAGGTGCGGCTTGTCTTTCGGCCGGCGGATCTGTTTTCGGGCAAGGCAGGTCCGCGCCGCCTCGAGATTCGTGGCGCTGAGCTTCGAATTATCCGGCGCGCGGATCGCAGAATAAAGCTCGACTTTGGCGAAGCGGTTGGCGAACGCACGCGCGTTTTTCAGTCGCTGACAGGCGGCGCCTATTTCAGGGAGGCCTTCGAGCGGGCCGAACTCACGGATGCGACGTTGATCTTCGTCGATGAAGTGTCGCGCCGAAGTTGGACGGGAAAACGCGGCGAAGCTCAAATTGCGCGGACGCAGGGCGGCTATGCGGCGCGCCTTTCCTCACTGTTCGACATCGGCGGCCGCCGCGCGGCGATATCCCTTGAGTCGAACTATGACCTGGAAACCGAAGTCATTTCGTCGCGGCTGGCTCTCAAGGATGCGCCGGTCGCTGAGCTTGTCGCGGTGCTGTTCAATGAAAACGCGAACTTCTTGACATCGCCGATTTCAGGCGCGGCGACGCTTGATCTTGGCAGCGACGGATCGATTCTCTCTTCACGGATCGATATCAGCGCAGGGCAGGGCCAATTGGCGATAGGGGACTGGTCGACGGCCATCGCCAGCTTTTCCGCTTCCGCCGCATTTGATCCTCGCCGCAACGAGTTCGATCTCGAAAGGGCGGAATGGTCGGCGGGAATAGGAGAGGGGCGCTTGGCCGGCGTTATTTCGCTTCTCGCCGACAAAAATCGCACCGGCGTCCGCGAGGTCGATTTTGCGCTGGTCAGCGACGGCCTGTCAGTCGTCGAGCCGACATTGTTTGATGCGCCGCTCGTTCTCGCAAGCGCGGCCCTGAGCGGCAAGTACGCCGTCGGCCGGAAGGCGCTCGACCTTGAAGAATTTCGCGCGCAGCTGCCTGACGCGGCGTTTAGCGGGCGGCTTTCCTTTTCGCCGCAGGCCGGAAAGTCGCCGGCCGTCTCCGCAGCGGCGAAAATCGACGGCGATCTTGATCCGGCGTCCCTGCTGAAGATTTGGCCGAAAGGCCTTGCGCTTGGCGCGCGCAACTTCGTGTCGACGAGAGTGCCGCGGGCGACATTCAATGGTGTCAATTTCGTTCTCAATCTCAAGCCTGGCGCGATCGACGAGAGCGGCGTCATGCCCGATGAGGCGATGGCCCTTTCGTTCCGGGCCGAAGGCGCAGACGTGATTTACGCCCCCGGCATGACGCCGATGACAGGGGTCAGCGGCAAGGGCGCGCTACGCGGAAACAGCTTCAGCTTCTCGGGCGAAAAAGGATCGATCGCCAAGGTCCGCATCACGAGCGCCAACGTCAACATCCCGGTCATCGCGCCGAAGGGCCAGCCGGCGTACTTTCACGTGAGCGCGACAGGCGACGCCGGCGATATTCTGGCCGTTCTTTCGCAGGAGCCGCTCGCGGTTCTAAAGGAGACGCGGTACGTCGCCTCGCAGTTTTCCGGGCAGGCTTCGGTCAGCGTCGAGATCGAGAGGCCCAATTTGCGGATCGCCCCGCGAGAATCATATCGCTACAAGGGCTTCGCGCGATTCTCGAACCTTTCGGTCGACGAGATCATCGGCGAAGCGGGGCTGTCCGACGGGCGCGGGCGCCTTGATCTCACGACGGACGGCATGACCGTCAAAGCCGACGCGAAAGTCGGCGAGGCGCCGGTTTCGATTGATTGGCGTCAGCGCTTTTACGGGCGCGGCGATAAGACCCTCATCTTTATTGAGGGCGTCGCCGATTCGTCGATGGCCGATCTGTTCGCCGTACCGACGCGCCAGCTGATCCAAGGCGGCGTGCCCTTCTCGGCGACGGCCGTCGGCGGCGTGAACGCCTTCCGTACGCTCGAACTTAAGGCTGATTTCACGAACGTCGCGCTAATGTCGGAAACGTTCGGATGGCTGAAACCGCAGGGAACGCCCGCGACAGGCGCCGCTAAGTTTGAGTTCTCGCCCACCGAAACCGCGATCTCGGAAATCTCCGTCGATGGCGACGGCGTCACGATCAATGGCCGCGGCGCGATATCGCCAGCCGGCGCGCTCGTGTCACTTGAAGTGCCAGTGTTTCGACTCGCCGGCGCCGCAGACCTCGCATTTTCAGCAAAGCGCGACGACAATTATGCGCTGAACGTCACGGCGAATGGCGCGTATTTGAATGCGGCGGAAATCGTCCGCAAGCTGGTTGACGTCGGTTTTGGGGGAACCGGCGCGAAGGCGCCGGTCAGTTTCAGCGCCAAGGTTGCGCGTGTCGATCTTCGCGGCGGCGCCTCGTTCCGCGACGCCTCGCTTCGTTTTGCGCGCGACATCGATCGCATTGACGCGCTGCTTTTCAAGGCGATCGGCGAAGAAGGCGACCCGATCGCCGTGGAGCTCAACGACCGGTCCATTGACGGAGCGCAGTCGGTCGCCGCGCGCGCCGAGAACGTGGGCGAGATGCTTCAAGGATTTTTCGACATCGCGTCGGTCAAAGACGGCAAAGGGCGTCTCGATTTCACATTTACGCCAGGCGAGGAAGATACGCCGCGCGAGGGGGCGCTTGAAGCGCGCGATCTTCGAATCGTCAAGGCGCCGCTGCTCGCGAAGATTTTCGCGGCCGGTTCGCTGACCGGGCTTGTCGATCTCATGAATGGAGACGGCATCGAACTCCAGAACGCGATCGCCCGTTTCGACATCAAGGACGGCGCCGTCCGGTTTCGCGAAGCCCGCGCCCCCCGGCC
>JACADX010000046.1 GCA_013389125.1 Parvularculaceae bacterium
CCCTCTTATAGTGACGGCGGTTCGGGCGCGCCTTGGCGGCAAGGTCGGCGGCTCTTTCGTTCGATTTCTCGCATTCCCGATAGAGCTGGTATTCGCCCGACTTCAGCTGCAAGGGCCAGCCGAGCGCCGCGCCGGCGATGCGGCGAACCCCATAATGGCCGGCGGCCTGGCGCGTGAAAAAGGGATTGTTAAGATGCGGCCGCGCCAGCGCGCAAAGGTCGGCGCGCCCCGCGGCGACGATCATGTTGACTTGTTCGGGCAGCGTGATGTCGCCGACGGCGATCGTCGGGATCTTCGCGGCGTGCTTGATGAATTCCGCAAAGGGCGTCTGCCACATGCGGCCATAGACCGGCTTTTGCCATTTCACCGTCTGACCCGACGAGGCGTGGATGATGTCGACGCCCGCCGCCTTGAACGCCTCGGAATAAAGGCGGATGTCTTCGAGCGTCGCCCCGCCCGGCGCCCAGTCGCTGCAGGAGAATCGCGCCGACATCGGCCGATCCGCCGGCCAGACCGCCCGCATCGCTTCGAAAACCTCGAGCGGAAATCGGACGCGCTTCGCCGCATCGCCGCCATAGCCGTCGACGCGAACATTCGTTAGCGGCGACAAGAAGCTGGCGAGGAGATAGCCGTGCGCGCAGTGCAGCTCGATCATGTCGAAGCCGGCGCGCGCGGCGCGCTTCGTCGACGCGACGAAATCGGCAATGACGCGATCCATGCCGGCGCGGTCGAGTTCCGCGGGCGTTTTGGAAACGCCGCCGATATAGGGAATGGCCGAGGCTGAAACGAGCGGCCAATTGCCGTCATTCATCGGCATGTCTTCGCCGTCGGCCGGCGTCTTCGTCGAACCTTTGCGTCCCGCATGGCCGAGTTGCAGCGCGATTTTCGAAGGCGTCGTCTGATGGATGAAATCGACAAGACGCTTCCAGTCCGCCTCCTGCCGGTCGCTCCACAGCCCCGTGCACGCGGTCGTAATGCGCGCGTCGGGCGTCGGGCAGGTCATTTCCGTGAAGATGAGGCCGGCGCCGCCGACGGCGCGCGCCGCGTAATGCGAGAAATGCCAGTCATTGATGTCGCCGTCGATCGATGAATACTGCGCCATCGGCGCCATGGCGACGCGATTAGGAATTGTCAGCCCGCGCAGATCGAACGGCGTAAACATCGGCGTCGGCTTTTCTCGCGCAACGTCCCGGCCGGTTTGACGGCGATAGCGGTCGTAGAATTCCGCTTCAACGTCTTCAAGGAACGCCGCATCGCGTAGCTTGATGTTGTCCCAGGTGAGCGCTTTGGCGCGCGACATCAGCGCGAACGCGAACTCGCCGCGTTCCTTCTCCCAATGCATCGGCATGTCTTCAAAGAACTTGAGCGACACCTCAGCGTTGTGCTGCGTCACCTCGACCGGAGTCCGGCGCTCCCTCTCATAGGCGGCGAGCGCTTCGGGAATGTTGGGCGCGCAATCGACGACGGCGTCCGAGAGCGCAATCGCGCATTCCATCGCTAGCTTGGTCCCGGAGCCGATCGACCAGTGCGCGGTCGCCTTGCAGTCGCCGAGGACGGCGATCTTGCCGACGCTCCACTTTGCGCACTGGACCTTCGGGAAATTGCGCCAGATCGAGCGATTGATCTGGAGCCGGTGGCCCTGAAGCTCCGCTGCGAAAATCCCTTCAAGCGTCCGCGCGCTTTCCTCTTCGCTCATTCCCTCAAAGCCGTAGGCGGCCCATGTCTCCGGCGTCGTCTCGATCACCCAGGTCGAGGCGCCTTCCTCATATTGATAGGTGTGCGCGCAGAAATATCCCTTGTCGGTCTTGCGGAAGAAGAACGTGAAAGCGTCGAGCGGCCGCGTCGAGCCCATCCAGGCGAATTTGTTGCGCTTGTTCTCGATCGTGACGCCAAGCTCTTTCTCGTATTTTTTTCGTATCTGGCTGTTGACGCCGTCGGCTGCGAGGATGAGGTCGCTGTCTGCAAAGCGTTGTTCGAAAGTCGCCGGGTCGATCGGCGCCTCGAAATGGAGGTTTACGCCCTCATCGCGGCATCGCTTTTGCAGGAGCTGCAACAGCGTCTTCCGCGAACATCCGGCGAAGCCGTTGCCGCCGATGACCGTTCGGTTTCCTTCATGTTCAATGACGATGTCCTGCCAATAGGCGAAATGATCCTTGATCATCTCATAGGATTTCGGATCGCGGCTCAGGAATTCGTCGAGCGTTTCGTCGGAAAAAACGACGCCGAAGCCGAACGTGTCGTCGGGACGGTTCTGTTCGTAAACGTCGATGACAGCGTCCCTCATCCGCTTCTTCGTCAAAAGCGCGAAGTAAAGCCCGCCCGGGCCGCCGCCGATGACCGCGATTTTCATGATATGACCGCCGTCGTTTCGATTTCGACTTTCGCTTCGTCTTCGACGAGCGCGACGACCTGAACGAGCGCCATGCAGGGATAGACATTGCCGAAGATCTCGCGCCACGCGGCCCCGATCGCCTTCGCCTGCGCGAGATACTCCCGCTTGTCCGTGACGTAACAGGTCATGCGTACGATGTCCGCCGGCTCGGCGCCGCCCTCTTTGAGAATCGCGCGGGTGTTGATTAGCGCCTGTCGAAACTGACCCGTGAGGTCTCTGGCGGAGAATTTTTCCTCTTCATTCCAGCCGACGACGCCGGCGGTGAAGACCATGCGCCCGGTTGCGGCAATGCCGTTCGAATATCCCCGGGGCCGCGGCCAGCCATCGGGCAGCAGCACTTTGCGCGTCACGCTTCGCCTCCCATGAAGGTCTGGAGATGCTGGCGCGCGATGACGATCTTTTGGACTTCGGACGCGCCTTCATAGATTCGAAGCGCGCGGATATCGCGATAGAGCTCCTCGACTTTCGATCCCTTTTTGACGCCGAGCCCGCCATGAAGCTGGAGCGCCTTGTCGATCACGGATTGCGCCCGATCAGTCGCAAAGAGCTTCGCCATCGCCGCCTCGCGCGTGACGCGCGCGTTCTTTGCGTCTTTTGTCCAGGCGGCGCGGTAAACAAGAAGAGCGGCGGCGTCGATGTCGAGCGCCATTTCGGCAAGAAGGCTCTGCGCGATCGGCTGGTCGGCGAGCGTCGCGCCGAACATCTGACGCGTCGTCGCCCGCTTCGTCGCCTCCTCAAGCGCGCGCCGCGCAAATCCGAGCGCCGCGGCGCCGCCCGTCGTCCGAAAAATGTCGAGCGTGCCGAGCGCGATCTTGAGGCCCTCGCCTTCCGCGCCGATACGGCGATCGGTAGGGACGGCGCAATCCTTGAACCGCAGGCGGCCGAGCGGATGCGGCGCGATGACGTCGATGCGTTCGGCGACCGAAAAGCCCTCGATGTCGGCGTCGACGACAATCGCCGTCACGCCCTTCGTTCCTTCGCCCGTGCGGGCGAAGAGCGTGTAAAAATCGGCGATGCCGCCGTTCGAAATCCATGTCTTTTCGCCGTTGACCGCGTAGCCGTCGGGCGTTCTTCGCAGCGATGTCGTCATCGCCGCGACGTCGGAGCCGGCGTTCTCTTCCGACAGCGCGAAGGCGGCGATCTTCTCCCCGGCGACGACGGCGGGAAGATACTTTTTCTTGAGCGCTTCGGAGCCGAACGCCGAAATCGCGCCGGAGCCCAATCCCTGCATGGCGAAGGCGAAATCGGCCAGCGCCGAGCGGCGCGCCAGCGTTTCACGGATCAGCGACAGCGAGCGGACGTCGAGCGTTTTGAGGGCGCCGCCGAATTCCTGCGGCGCGCAATATCTGAGCCAGCCGTCGCGGCCGAGCGCCCTGACGAGCGCGCGGCAAGTTTCATCGACATTCTCATGGGCGCCGGGCGCGTCGACGATCGGCGGAAGCTCGGCCGCCGCCCAATCGTCGAGCCGCTCGGCCAGCGATTTGTGGCGGCCATCGAAGAACGGCCAGTCGAGAAAACTCCTGTCCGCCATCAGTCGCCCCCGAAAACCGGCTTTTCCTTCGCGACGAAGGCGTCATAGGCGCGTCTGAAGTCATTCGTCTTCATGCAGATCGCCTGCGCCTGCGCCTCGGCCTCGATCGCCGTGTCGAGACTCATGTCCCATTCCATATTGAGCTGGTTCTTGGTGACGCCGTTGGCGAAGGTCGGTCCGGCGGCGAGCCTCCTCGCCATCGCCATCGCGTGCTCCTCGAGTTTTTCGGCCGGCACAACCGCGTTGAAAAAGCCCCAGGCGAGGCCTTCCTCAGCCGACATCGTGCGGCCGAAAAAGAGAAGTTCAGACGCTCGACCCTGGCCGATAATGCGCGGCAGGATGGCGCAGGCGCCCATGTCGCAGCCCGCGAGCCCGACGCGATTGAAAAGAAACGCGGTCTTCGCGTCCGGCGTAGCGTAGCGCAGATCCGACGACATCGCGATAATCGCGCCCGCGCCGACCGAAACGCCGTCGACTGCGGCGATGATCGGCTGCGGGCAATGCCGCATCGCCTTCACGAGATCGCCGGTCATGCGCGTGAACTTCAAGAGCTCCGGCATTCCCATTTTGACGAGCGGGCCGATAATGTCGTGGACGTCGCCGCCGGAACAGAAATTGCCGCCTTCTCC
>JACADX010000221.1 GCA_013389125.1 Parvularculaceae bacterium
AGGCGGTCAAGCGCTTCGACGCCGCCGCGGTCGCGCCGGCCGACCTCGCCTGCGCCGATGTCGACATTTTCAGCCCTTGCGCGCTTGGCGGCGCCGTCGACAAGGAAACGGTCGGGCGACTCAAGGCGAGGGTCGTCGCCGGCGCGGCGAACAACCAGCTCGCGACGCCCGACATGGACAAGGCGCTCTTCGATCGCGGCATCCTTTATGCGCCCGATTACGTCATCAACGCCGCCGGCGTCATTTCCGTCGGGCTCGAAATCCTCGGGCAATGGACCGAAGTTGAACTCAACCGGCGTATAGACGCGATCGGGCCCCGCCTTACGGCGATTTTCGAGCGCTCGGCGCGGGAAAAGCGCCCGACCGGCGAAATCGCCGATGAGATGGCGATGGAAGCGATCGCGAAGGGGAAACCGGCTCCGTAGCGCCGGCGCGGCTGGACCTCGCCCCTGAAATCGCCGAGCCTGCCGCGAGGGACGGAGGCAAGCATGACATCCGCAAAGCTCGAGCGCGTGCCGCGCGACCGCGACAACGACTACACGCCGGAGGCCGCCGCGGCGCGCCGCCGCTTTGCCGAAGAACGGACCGGCGCGAGCCTTCGCCATGTCGGCGGCTTTAGCATCGACCCGGCGACGCTCCCCGGCAATATCGAGAATTTCATCGGCGCGGCGCAAGTGCCGATCGGCCTTGCAGGGCCGCTCCTTGTCGACGGCGAAGCGGCGAAGGGCGCTTTTTATGTTCCGCTGGCGACGACTGAAGGGACGCTGGTTGCGAGCTACAACCGCGGCATGCGCCTCCTCGCCGAGGCGGGCGGCGCCAAGACGACGCTTGTCGAGCGCTACATGCAGCGCGCGCCGGTGTTCCACTTCGAGGATGCAAGGCGGGCGCGCGAATTCGGCGCATGGGTCAAGGCGCGCTTCGACGACATCAAGACGGCCGCGGAAGCGACGACGAGCGTCGGCGTACTCAGCCATGTCCAGCAATGGAGCGTCGGGCCGATGCTCTATCTGCGGTTCAATTACACGACCGGGGACGCCGCCGGACAGAACATGTCCGGCAAGGCGACGCTCGCCGCCTGCGAGTGGATCACGGCGCAGTATCCAGGCGGGGCGCGTTTCACGCTCTCGGGCGCGACCGACACCGACAAGAAGCACTCGCACATGAACATGCTGCATTCGCGCGGCGCGCGCGTCATCGCCGAGGCGAGGATCCCCGACCGCCTCCTCCGCGACATGATGGGAACGGACGCCGCGACCCTCTTTCGCGCGCGCCTCGTTTCGAACGCCGGCGGCATGCTCGCCGGCACGGTCAATAACGGCATGCATTCGGCGAACGGACTCGCCGCGCTGTTCATCGCGACGGGGCAGGACGCGGCCAACGTCGCTGAAAGCCACGCCGCGATCACCTTCGTCGAACTCAAAGCCGACGGCGACTATTACTGGTCGATCACGATCCCGTCGCTCATTGTCGCGACCTATGGCGGCGGCACGGGGCTTCCGACGCAGCGCGAGTGCCTTGAGCTTCTCGGCTGCTACGGCAAGGGCAAGGTCGAAAAATTCGCCGAGATCTGCGCCGCGACGGCGCTCGCGGGCGAAATATCCCTAGCCGCCGCCGTGGTCGCCGGCGACTGGGTCGCGGCGCACGACAAATACGGGCGGAACCGGAAGTAAGATCGGTTTGAAATCGCCTTGCGGAGGAGTAAAGGAGGCCCGTCAAAACGCGGCGTCAAAGGAGCCCCTCATGCAAGACCAGATCGTCATCGCCGGCATGGCGCGAACCCCCATCGGCAATTTCCAGGGCGCTTTCGCGGGCGTTCCGGCGACGGCGCTTGGCAGCCACGCGATCAAGACGGCGCTCTCGCGCGCCGGCGCGAAGTCGGAAGACGTTCAAGAGGTCCTGATGGGCTGCGTCCTGCCGGCCGGACTGGGGCAGGCGCCGGCGCGGCAGGCGGCGCTCGGCGCCGGCCTTCCGAAGTCGGCGGGCTGCGTCACCGTCAACAAGGTCTGCGGCTCGGGCATGAAGGCGGTCATGCTCGCGCATGACTCGATCGCGGCGGGCGTCAACGACGTCGTCGTCGCGGGCGGCATGGAATCGATGACGAACGCGCCGCATCTCCTGCCGACCGGCCGCGCCGGCATAAAGTACGGGCACGGACAGATTTTCGACCACATGGCTTATGACGGGCTTGAAGACCCATACAGCAAGCACGCGGCGATGGGGATCTTCGCCGACAAATGCGCGCGCGAATGGCAGTTCAGCCGCGCCGAGCAGGACGAGTTCGCGATGCGTTCGGTGACGCGGGCGCAAGAAGCGATCAAGACCGGCAAGTTCACGGCCGAGATCGCCGCCTACGACGTTGAAACGCGCAAAGGGACATTGACCGTGAAGGACGACGAAAAGCCGGCGACGGTCGACGCTTCGAAAATCCCGTCGCTGAAAGCCGCGTTCGAAAAGGACGGCACGGTGACGGCGGGAACATCGTCGGCGATCTCGGACGGCGCGGCCGCGCTCGTCGTCACGCGCGCGTCAAAAGCGAGGAACGCAGTCGCCCGCATCGTCGGCCATGCGACGCATTCGCAAGAGCCCGAATGGTTCACGACGGCGCCCGTCGGCTCGATCGCGAAGCTTCTTGAGAAAACCGGCTGGAGCGCGCGCGACGTCGATCTTTTCGAGATCAACGAGGCCTTCGCCGTCGTGCCGATGGCGGCGATGCGCGAATTGAAGATCCCGGCCGAAAAAATCAACATCCACGGCGGCGCGATCGCGCTTGGCCATCCGATCGGCGCCTCCGGCGCGCGCATCATCGTGACCTTGATCAACGCGCTCAAACAGACGGGCGGCAAGCGCGGCGTCGCCTCGCTCTGCATCGGCGGCGGCGAAGCGACGAGCTTGGCGGTGGAGCTCGTGTGACGAAAGCGGCGGCGAGGCGGGGCGGCGACGACGCCAAACGCATCGCCGCCTATCTCGCCGCGCTGGCGCCGGATAAGCGCGCCGCGCTGGAGAGGCTCCGCAAGCAGATCAAAGCGGCGGCGCCGGACGCGGAGGAATGCATCTCCTATCAGATGCCCGCGTTCCGGCAGGGCGGCGTCATCCTTTGCTACGCCGCCTGGAAGGAGCATTGCGCGATCTATCCGGGCGGCTCAATCACGAAAAAATTCGCCGCCGACCTCGCGGGCGTCGATCTCGACAAGGGAACGATCCGCTTCACGCCGGAAAAGCCGCTGCCTAGAGCGCTCGTCCGCAAGATCGTCAAGGCGCGCCTCGACGAGATCGAGAGTGGGAAGGCGAAGCGCAAGAGCGCGACAAAGGGACCTTCGGCGAAATCCGCCGCGAAGAACAAGGCCGCGTCCGCAGCCGCGACGGCGCATGCGCCGTCAACGGCGGCGAAGGCCGTCAGGCGCGCAAAGGGCGAAACCGACGCCGACGCCTTTTTCGCTTCGCTGAAGCATCCGCTGAAAAACGAAATCGCCGCCGTCCGGGCGATCATGCTCGGCGCCGACAAGAAGATCGCCGAAGGCGTCAAATGGAACTCGCTGAGTTTCAGGACCGCTGACTATTTCGCGACGATCAATCTGCGTTCGAAAGACGCCGTTCAGCTTGTCTTCCATCGCGGCGCAAAGTCGAAGGACGGCGCGCGCAAGATGCGGGTCGCCGATCCGAAGGGCCTCATCCAATGGCTGTCCTCTGACCGCTGCCTCGTGACGCTCGGCAAGGGGCCGGCGATCGCCGCCAACACGGCGGCGCTGCGAGCGATCGTCAAAGCGTGGGTTCGACAAATCTAGGCGTGACGGCCCGAATCGCTGTGCGGTCGTCGGCGCATCCTGGACCTCCCTCCGCGCATGGCCAAAACAGCGAACGCAAGCGCTCGGCGCCCTGTCGCCAAGACGCCGCCGATCTTGTTCGAGAGAACGCAGAAAATCATTTCGGCGCTTGAGACGGCGCTCGACCAGAAGGTTGTCACCTATTGGAACTCCACCAACGGCAACATCTGCGCGAACGACGTGATCGGACTTTACGGCGTTCTGCAAAGCATCGGGAGGGCGGAACGGCTCGCGCTCTTCATCAAGTCGGGCGGCGGCTCGGGACAATCCTCGCTGCGCCTTGTGAACCTGCTCAGGCAATACGCCAAGGAGCTGACGGCCCTTGTCCCTCTTGAATGCACGTCCGCCGCTACGATGCTGGCGCTCGGCGCGAACAAGATCCTCATGGGGCCGCTCGCGCAATTGTCCGCCGTCGACACGTCATTGACGCATGATCTGTCGCCGCTCGACAAGTTCAACGATCGCGTCGCGGTCAGTCAGGACGAGTTGCAGCGGATCGTTCGCCTGTGGCGCGAGCAGGCGACGACCGGAACCGAGAACCCCTTTCAGTCGCTGTTCCCGCACATCCACCCGCTGGTCATCGGAGCCGTCGATCGCGCGAGCGCGCTTTCCATTCGCCTCTGCGTCGAAATCCTCGCCTATCACATGCGCGACCAGGAAACGGCGCAGAAGATCAGCGAAACGCTGAACGCCGCCTATCCGTCCCACACCTATCCGATCCTTGAGCGCGAGGCTCGCAATATCGGCCTCAACGTCGAAGCGATGCCGGATCCCGTGAATAAGCTGCTGCTTGAGCTGAACGAGCTCTATTCCGAGATGGGGCAAGACGCGAACACGGACTTCGACGAACGCAATTCCCACGACAACAGCATCTTGAACATTATCGAAGGGCTGGGCGCGCAGGTTTTCTTCCAGAATGACAAGGACTGGCATTATCGCGTCGAAGAACGACGATGGGTCACCCTCAACAATGTCAGCGCATGGCGAAAGGCCGAGAAGTCGGCGGGTAAGCTGACGGTTTCGATCCTGCACATTCGATAGGATCCTGCGCCAGTTTTCTGACGGAGGGCGCGTTCGGCGGGCCGGCGCGCAAGGGTCGAGGCGCGGAACCCGCGCCTGCGACATTCCGTCATTAACCATCTAGATTGTTGATCCGCATACGAAACAAAAATCCGTCCCCCTCCCTTGACGCCGGCTTATAATGGCGCCGTCGACGTTGAATGGAGGAAGCGCGATGACGCGCGCTTTGAAAGCGATGAGACTTGCGACGCGAGGGCGGGGCCGGGGCGCCCTTCGGAGCGGCCGAACGGCGCCGTTTGCGGCGCGAACCCGCATGGAAAGCCGACATTGCGCGAACGACGCGCGCCGAAATGGGCGCCTTTCGCTCGCCTGCGGAGCGATCATCGCGGGCCGCTGTGCGTCGCGCCTTTCGGACCCCTGTGGGCGCCTTTCAGGAGCGGTCATTCGGCGCCCTTTGCGGCTGGGGCCGGCGCGGAAAGCCGACATCGCGCGAGCGCGCGGCGCGCGAAAGGCGCCTCCCGGCAGCGCGGCGCGAGGAACAAGGGAGAAAGCGGCATGAGAAGGATTTCATCGAAAGGCGCGGCGCGCCGAATGGCCGCCGTTCTTGACGCGGCGGACACGGCGCCCGTCGTCATCGAACGCCGCGGCAAGCCCCGCGCGGTCGTCGTGTCGGCGCGCCGCTTTGACCTCTACGAGACAGTGCTGCGCGCCTTGACCGATTAAATGGCGAGCGAGGTCCTTGAGGCGGCCGAGGCCGTCTGCCAGGAG
>JACADX010000143.1 GCA_013389125.1 Parvularculaceae bacterium
AGCTGCTTTTGCGCCTCGTCCTCGACGTCCCAGATGAAGCTCGCCTGCTCCATCGCTTCTCTCGCGGGTTCGAGGATCCGGTCAGCGATCAAGGTCAACGCGATCCCTAGCGCTTCTTCCGAGAGGATGTCGAGAGCGCGCGCGGTGAGGTCGGAGCGCAGAAGCTCTTCAGCCTCCCAGGCCGGGCTGTTCCAGTTCTGATGCTCGGCCGCCGCAGCGGCGTCGTCCCAGTCGACGAGGATCGCGACCTCGGCGTCCGGAAAGCCGAGGCCTTCCGTATACTGACGGGCGGCGGCGCGCGCGCCGGCGGTCAAAGGCTCGCCGAGATTTGAAAACCAGGGGATCCTGGCGAGCGAGGCGGAAAACCGCCGGATCCGGGTCAGCGCCGGCAGCTCGCGCTCCAGCGCTTCAAGGTCAGCGTCGTCCATGAAGCCTCCTTCGTTCCGCCGTCGCCGCGGCGCAATAAAAAAGCGCCCGATCCTGAGACAGGACCGGGCGCTAAGCTGCGCTGTTGCGCCTACGCCGGGAGGGGATATTCCGGCGACGCGGGCGACGTCGGACCTGCTAGCGGGGGGGCAACGCCGGTCCGGGAAGAAGTCACCCACGCAGTGTTACTCTAACGCCGCACCCGGTAACTTTTCAATAGGGTGTTTGAAAAAAAGCTTGCCTGTGACGGCGCTACATACGGATTTGTGATTTCCTGTCTATTCGTTAAGGAACGCGCCGCCCGCATCGGGGGCCCGGAACAGGCGATTGTCGACGGCGCCGCCGGCGGTGACGCCCTGGAGCGCGACGATTGTGACCCCGTCCTCGGCGTCCTTGACCGCCCATTGCTCAATCTTGAGCGTCGGCGCCGACAGGACGAGGGTGATCTCGCCTTCGGTTTCCTCCTCGCTGGACGCATAGGTGATCGCAACGGCGTCGGGCATGCGCTCGACGGCCTTTAACGTCGCATCGCCGATGTCGATCTTCTTCGACAGGAGAAAACGCAGCGGCGTCTTCTTGAGGGGATAGGAATCGGTCGTCTCAAGCTCGCTGTTCTCGACATAGACCATGCCTTGTGTCGCGACGATGGTGATCGGCGAAGGATCGTCATAATCGAAGCGGACCTGGCCCGGCCGGCGCAGGTAGAATTTCCCCGAAGCGACCGCGCCTGAGGGCGCCGTCTGCACGAAGGTTCCGGCAAGCGTCGTCAGGCTTTCGATATAGGAAAGCGCCCTGTCGGCGACCGCCTGGTCGGATAGGTCGGAAAAAACCGGCGTCTTTTCCGCACCTTTCGCGGGCGTTGTCGCGGCGGCAAGAACCAGCGTCGGTGAAGCGCCTTGCGGGTTCGCCGGCGCCGAGGCGACGACAGGCGCCTTGATCGCCTCCGCCGGCGCCGACGCTGCAAGGCCGGCCGCGGCGTCCGCGACGATGAAAGCGACGGACGAAAAAAGCGCGCTCAACATTCGTAGGTCCTTCTCAACAGACAGGCGGGCTTCGCCGGAGATCGCCGGGCGCAAGTCCTTTATCGCGCCCGGCGATCAACTCACAATTCCGGGGCGCCCTTTCGCGCAAGAACGGGTTTCCCGACCCTGCGCCCGGCGCGCCGGACGGGTCCGATCCTCGCGCCAAGACTGGCCCGAATGCCGGCGCTGGTGCGGCCCAATTGCGGCGGCAGCCGAGGCGGCCTCACAAGCGCGCGACCTTCTCAAGGGAGGGCGTTCGCCTCGTCATCGGAAAGCGGGCGCGCCTCGTCGACCAGCATGATCGGGATGCCGTCGCGGATCGGGTAGGCGAGCCGGGCCTTCTTGCTGAGGAGCTCGTTCGCCTCCTTGCGGTAGACAAGCGGGCCCTTCGTCGCCGGACAGACGAGGATCTCCAGCAGTTTCGGATCGATCTCGCGCGCCTCGGCGTCGGATTTCGACATGGTTCATTCCTTTCCGGCCGGGGCCGTCTACTGAACGATCGACCCGTCCGGCGCCTCGCCGCCGCTCATCCGCATCAGCGCGATGAGGCAGTCCGCGCGATCGGCGATTGTGGGCGCCTCGAGCAGCGCCTGCTTTTCGTTCGGCGCGAAAGGACAGCCCATCGCCAGCGAATTCACCAGCGCGTCGGTCGGGGCGGCGGCGGCCTGCGCCCAGTCGGCGCTGAGTTTTTCCGCGTCGAGATAGGCGCGCATCGCCGCAAACAGCCTTTCGCGGTCGACGAGCGCCGCCGACGGGTCGGGATCGGCGTCGCTCAAGAACGCCGAATAGTCGATTTCCGCCTGGCGATAGGGCGTCCGCGCCGAAAGCTCCGTAGAAAGATGAAACCTGAGGAGGCCGGTCAGGGTGATGAGATAGCGCCCGTCGCCGGTCTCGGCGAAAGACGTGATGCGCCCCGTGCAGCCGACGCCGTAAAGCGGCGGCGGCGTCCCTTCCGCCTCGCGCGGCTGGATCATGCCGATAACGCGGGCCCCGCCGAGCGCGTCGTCGACCATGCGAAGATAGCGCGGCTCGAAGACGTTGAGCGGCAGCTGGCCGCGCGGCAGCAGGATCGAGCCGGCGATCGGGAACAAGGGAACGGCGCTCGGCTGCTCGCGCCCGTGAACGCGAACCGCCGCTTTCGGGGCGCTCGCCGCCTTCATCAGGAAAAGAGCAGCGACGACAGGCGCCGCCGTCCGGAAAGCGTATGCGGATGCGCCGGGCCGAGCGCCTCGAAAATCGTCAGCAGCTTCTTGCGCGCGGCCTCCTCGTTCCAGGCGCGGTCGGCGGCGAAGATCGCAAGAAGTTCGTCGATCGCCGCTTGCGTGTCGCCGGTCGCCGCGAGCGCTTCGGCAAGCTCAAGGCGCAAGGCGAAATTCTTCGGTTCGGCGCCGGCGCGGCGTTTCAGCGCCTCGACGTCGCCGCCGCCTTTTTCGGCAAGATCGATCCGCGCCCGGACGGCGCTGAAAGCCGGATCGTTCTTTTTCGCTTCGGGCGCGAGCGCGAGCACTTCGCGCGCGCCGGCGGCGTCGCCGGTCGCAAGGCGGCACTTCGCAAGCCCGGCGACGGCGCGGATGAAATTCGCGTCCGCCGCCTCTTCGGTCGCCTGCGCGACGTCGGCGAAAGCCTGCGCCGCCGCCGCGGCGTCGCCCGCGGCGAGCGCCTTCTCGGCTTCCTCGAGAACGGCGGCGAGATCAATGTCGCCGGCGGCGGGGCCGGCCATGCCGGAAAGCCGCGCGATGAACGCTTTCACCTGGCTTTCGGGGACGGCCCCTTGGAAGCCGTCGACCGGGCGTCCCTGGAAAAAGGCGTAGACCGTCGGCACCGACTGGATGCGAAGCTGGGAGGCCAGCATCTTGTTCTTGTCGATGTCGACCTTGACGAGTTTGACCGCCCCGTTCGCCGCCGCGACCGCCTTTTCAAGAACCGGCGTCAGCTGGCGGCAGGGTCCGCACCATTCGGCCCAGAAATCAACAAGAACCGGGACCGCCATCGAGGCTTCAAGGACATCGCGCTCGAAGGTTTCGATCGTCGCATTCTTGATGAGATCGCCCGCCGCGGGTTTTTGCGAGCCAGCCTTGAGGTCCATGAAAGATCGTCTCCTGAAACCGCTTAAATGAGAGCCCGCAGCGGTAAAGGCAACCGTCTTTCGACGGCGTCTTAGGCGCTTTGAGGCGAGGCGAGATCGATGAGCCGCGGTTCAAAGCCGCAGGCGCGGATGAACTTTAGGAGATCCTGCGGCGACAGGGCCGTCGAGGCGTCGTTCTCAAGCGGATGAAACCACACGGCCTGATGGCCGAGGAGCGCTCTGTCGACCGCGACATCCGACAGCGCTTTCGCGCTTTCGTTGATCAGCGCGAACGGCGTCACGGCGCCCGGGACGACGCCGAGCGTCGCCGTCATGAGGTCGGGCCGTCCGAAGGACAGACGGCCCTTCGCGCCGGCCGTCCGGCCGTAGCCGACAAGGTCGACCGCGGTGTCGCAATGCGCGACCGCGAGAAAGAGGCGATCCTTCTTGTCCTTGAGGAAGAGATTCTTCGAATGCCCGCCCGGCATTTCCGCCTTGAGATGTCGTCCGGCCTCCACCGTGAAGATCGGCTCGTGCGCGACCGTTTGGTGCGCGATGCCGAGAGCGTCGAGAAAAGCGAAAAGGTCGGCGCGGGATTTCATGCGAGTTAAGGATTGGGGATTGGGGATTAGCTGCGATTGCTTCGGCGAACCGCTGCGTGTCCGACATCGTGGGCAATGAAAAGGTTCGCCGCCGCCATCTTCGCCAACCGCTACGTTCTGATCCGCATTCCCCGCTCCCTAATCCCTCTCCCGCCTTCTTGCCAAACCGGCGCCCCTCATGCATAGAGCGCCCTCACCCCGCCGCCGGGGGCGACCCTGCGGCGCCAAGTCGAGCGGGCGTAGCTCAGGGGTAGAGCATCAC
>JACADX010000047.1 GCA_013389125.1 Parvularculaceae bacterium
GAGAGATTTTGCCGCCGCCGCCAAAAAGCAGGAGCGCGAGCACAACAATAATCAGTATCTGCCAGGGTCCAACGGCCATGACGGCCTCCTTCAACAGGTTGCGCCCTATGTAAGGCTTCAGCGAGAAAGGCGCAAATCAGGCCTGCTCCTCGCGTCCTTCATCGTGGAAATCAGTTACGAATTCGCCCTCCTCGCCGATTTCTTCAATATCGCTGTCGGCGATGTCATCAGCCGGCGACGGGACGATGAAATTCGGCGGAAGGCGCGCGTCGAGGAGACCGGCGGCTTTGAGATCGGCCATGCCGGGAAGATCGCTAATGCTTTCCAGATTGAAATGCTCGAGAAAGGCCTGCGTCGTCCCGTAAAGAATTGGCCGTCCGGGCGCCGAGCGCCGCCGACCCCTCAGACGGACCCAGCCGATCTCCAGCAGCTGGTCGAGCGAGCCAGGCGAGACCGCAACCCCCCTCACATCCTCAATATCGGCCCGCGTGCAAGGCTGGTGGTAGGCGATAATCGCCAGGGTTTCGAGGGCTGCGCGCGTCAGTTTCTTGGGTTCAATTTTCTCTTTTTCGAGGACATGTGCGACATCGGGCGCCGTCACGAACCGATATTTCCCGGCGGCTTTCGAAAGCACGACGCCCCGGTTTTCGTATTGAAGGGCGAGCGTGTCGATCAGCGTCCGGACCTCGGCACCGGCCGGCAGGCGCGCGGCGATCGCCTCTTCGTCGAGCGGCTCCACGGCGGCGAAGAGGAGCGCTTCCGTCATCCGCAAATGGTCCGCCATCTGCGCCGCCGACCAGATGGCGTCTGAAATTTCGGCTTCGCCGACATCGCCTGTCTTGGCCGATTCATCTTCATCGATCATGTCTTCAAGTTCCTCTGCGAGAGCTTCCTGAGCTTCGCGGACGTCAAGTTCGCTGAATTTCCGGGCGCGTCCGTCGTTCGCGGCAGCATCATCCGTTCGGGTCATTCAAGATCTCCCTTTCCGGAGGCGGCTCGCGGCGTTTTCGGATGTAAATCGGTTCAAATGCGGCGAGCTGCCGGATTTCAATTTCGCCGCTCTTCGCGAACTCGAGCGCGGCGTTGAATGAACTCGCGACGACCGACGAAGCCGGCGCGTCGACGTCGCGGATCGGAGCGACGCGCGTCAGCTCCGTCCATTCCGGGATGGCGCCGAGCATCCGCGAAATCCGCGCGCGGGCCTCTTCGATCGTGTAAACCTTCGGCGGCTCGATCTTGTAAGTGCGATCAACCGCGGCGACGCGCTGGCGCGCATAGGCCTGAAGGAGTTCGAAGAGGTCGGCTTGCCAGTGCGGCGTCCTTAAGACGCGAACCCCTTCTGGCGCGCCGCGCGGAAAGAATGCGATGCCGAACTGCGGCAGACTGAAAAGCTTTTCGGCCGCCTGCCGCATCGCCTCAAGGCGCTGCAGCTGAAATGCGAGGCGCGCCGCCATTTCATCCGCGGTCGGTTCGCCGGATCCGTCGTCAGGCGCCGGGATCAAGAGCTTCGATTTCAGGAAAGTAAGCCACGCGGCCATCACGAGATAGTCGGCCGCGAGTTCCAGGCTGCGCGCGCGGGCCGCCGCGACAAAAGCGAGATATTGGTCGACAAGCGTGATCATGGAGATCTTGCGTATGTCGACACGCTGCGTGCGGGCGAGATCCAGAAGGACGTCGAGCGGTCCCGCATAACCGTCGAGGTTGATGACGAGTTCGTCGAGATCGACGCCGACGTCCGAACGGACTGGCGTGTCGAATGGCGTATCGCTATCGCCGAGAGCCGGCGGAGTCATCGGTTCGGTCATCAATTCACCATGGCGGCGGTTCCCGAGGTTTCGCCGCCGCCGGATTTCCACTGACGCCTCAGGCGACCAGGGCCGGCCTGATGAGCCCGGCGAGCCGCTCATAGTCCTTCGCCGTATCGGACCGCAAGATTGTTGTAGGCCGGGCGGCGAGCGCTCGTTCGGCGCGGGCGAGCGAAAGACCCGAAAGCTCCACCGCATGCGCCGCCGCCTCCGCCTTTTCGGCAAGCGAAAAATTGCAGCAGCAGGCGATATCAACGCCCGCCGCCAGACAGTCCGAGACGCGCGCGCCGACCGGGCCCCCGAGGGCCTGCATTTTGAGGTCGTCCGAAAGGAGCAGTCCGTCAAAGCCGATCTCGCCCCGAATGACGTCGTTGATGATCGTCGGCGACATTGTCCCGCAGCGCTCTGCATCAAACGCCTCGTAGACGATATGCGCCGTCATGCCGATCGGCGCGGCGGCGAGCGCTTTGAACGGCGCGAAATCGACATTCCTCAAATCGCGCTTTGAGGCGACGACGCGCGGAAGATCATAATGACTGTCGACCGTCGCGCGCCCATGCCCCGGCATGTGCTTGATGACTGGCAGCGCACCGCCTTCCATCAGGCCATCTATAACGGCGCGCCCGAGCGCAATGATTTGATCTGGATGCGTCGCGAGCGCCCGATCGCCGATCACCGTCCTGTCGGAATCGACTTGCGGCACGTCGAGCATCGGCGCGCAGTCAATCGACACGCCGGCGTCGGAAACTAGACGTCCGATAAGCCGCGCGTTAAGGTGCGCGGCCTCAAGCGCCTTCGCGGGATCGAGCTTGAAGAGCCTGCCGAAAACCGCGGGCGCCGGGTGCTCGGGAAAGGCCGGCGGCTTCATTCGCGCGACGCGTCCGCCCTCCTGGTCGATGAGGATCGGCGCATCGCGCCCGACGCAGTCGCGCAATTCCGTTGAGAGGGCGCGCGCCTCTTCGGATGACGGACAATGCCGCGCGAACAAGATGAAGCCCCAAGGATCAGCGTCTCGGAAAAGGGCCTTTTCGTCCGCCGTCGGTCGAGCGCCTTCGCAGTCGAGGATTAGCGCGCGCGGCATCGAGCCTTTTTACTTCGCCTTCAGGAGGCAGTCTGTCCCGCGCTCCTTAAGGCCGGAGCAATAGGTCTTCGCCTCGTCCGCCGACGCGAACGGACCGATCCGGAGGCGGTAATAGACCCCCTTGTCGCCAAGGTCGGCGCGCTCGATGTCGCTTGACTTTCCATCAAGATAGGAACCGAGCTTGCCTTGCAGCGATGACCATTGGCCGGTCGCCTCCGTTTCCGACCGAAAGGCCCCGATCTGCAACAGGTGCGTTCCGGTTAGCGCCCCGCCGGTTCGGTAGCTGACTGTCGGCTTTTGGGCCGGTGTTGACGCGGCGGTCGGCGCCGTCGCCGGCTGCGGTTCAGGCTCTCCGGGCGATTCAGCAGGTTTCGTCGCCGTCGGCGCCGAATTGAGCGCCTCGTCCTGACGCGCGAGTTCGGCAATGCGGTCGGCGACTGCGTCATCGGCTACATCGGGCGCGCCCTCTGCACCCGATGCGATCGCGCCAATCGGATCCGCGCTCGTTCGGGCGACAGGTTCTTCAGGACCTGCCGCAATCACTTCGACTGGCTCTGATTCGCGGCCGCCCATCTTGTCGTAGACTTCAAGATCGCCGCCCGCCGCCGCATCGGCGACAGTGTTTTCGATCTTCAGCGGTTCAGGATCTGCGGATACATGAGGGATGTCGCCGCCCTGTTGGCCGTTTCGGACCCCCTGCTTGTACGCAATCCAGACGACCGACGCGAGGGCGCCCAGCATGACGACGCCCATTAGGAGCACCACTAGGCCTGAAAGACCTCTCTCCTCCTCGCCCTCATCCGGATCAAGGTCGTCAAGATCGTCCATCTCGTCGTCGAATGAAGCAGCTTCGCTCTTCATCATAATCTCCTTCGCGAGGCGGCGACTCGTCGTAGGGGCCGAGCCGACCCCGCATGAAATCGCGCGGACATAGGGACCGGAATGCGCGAATCGCTTGCTGTTCGCAAGCATATCATTTGGGGGCGTCGGGGTCGAACGCCGCAGGGATAGGGGGGCGCCTTGTGGAAAAGGAAAATGAACGACCTGTCATATGAACGGCCCGCCGCCGAATAGCCTTTGGTGCAATTTTATCGCGTAGCGGTCGGTCATGCCGGCGATGTAGTCGCAGACCGCGCGTTGCGGGCTGGTGGCGTTCGTCCGCCATTGCGGAGGCAGGGTCTCGGGCTCCGACGTGAAAAGGTCGAACAGCGCACGGACGATGCGCTTGGCATGGCTCCGCGCGCGATTCACCGTGTGGTGGCGATAGACGTTCTCATGGAGAAAATCCCGAAGACCGGAAAGCCGCAGCTTCATATCGGGCGAAAAGTCGACGATCTGGACGCCTGCGCGCCGCACGTCGTCCGCGCTCAAAGGCGCAAGCTCGCCGAGACGGCGCCGGGTTGCCGCGACAACGTCGTCAATCATCGCGCCGATGAGAGTCGAGACCGACTCCGCGATCAAGACGTCGCGCGGCGCCCCCGGAAATTCGGACTCAACCCCCTCGATCGCAGGGCCGAAGAGCGGCAGCCCGCGGGCGTCGTCAAAAGAAAAGAGGCCAGCTCGAAGGCCGTCGTCGACGTCGTGATTGTTGTACGCAATGTCATCGGCGATCGCTGCGACCTGCGCCTCAAGCGAGGCGTGCGTGTCGAGCCAGAGGTCGTGAGCGTTCGCGTATTCGACGATGGCGGCGGGAAGCGCGTCGTTTGTGCGTGCGCCCTTTCCCGTCAACGGGCCGTTGTGCTTGACAACGCCTTCCAAGGTCTCCCACGTCAGATTGAGTCCCGTAAACCGCGCGTGGCGGCGCTCCAGTTTCGTCAGCAGGCGAAGCGTCTGCGCGTTGTGGTCGAAGCCGTCATAGGCCGCCATGCATTCCTTAAGTACGTCCTCACCCGTATGCCCGAATGGCGGATGGCCGAGGTCATGCGCGAGCGCAACGCATTCGGCGAGATCCTCGTCGAGCTTCAAGGTGCGGGCGATCGAGCGGGAGATCTGCGCGACTTCAAGGCTATGTGTCAGCCGCGTACGGTAATGGTCGCCCTCGTGATAGATGAAAACTTGCGTTTTGTGCTTCAAGCGCCGGAACGCGACAGAATGGATGACCCGGTCGCGGTCGCGCTGGAACGGCGTTCGCGTCGCGCTTTCAACTTCCGCGTGGAGGCGACCGCGCGTCAGTTCCGCGCGCGCGGCGTAGGGCGCCAAGGGAGCCGGAAAGGCGAGAGGGGGCGGCACGAATCGCGATTTAGCGGCGCCCGCCCCAAAAGTCTCGTCTCCTGCCGCCTGAGATCTACGGGTTCGCGATATTGGCGATCTTGTTAAATGACTCATCGTCCGCTGCGGCGGCGAATGCGCGAATCAACTCGGGCATCTGCTCAATTTCGCGCAGATGCTCGGCGCCGGCGTGGCTCGCCGCGGCGCGAACCTCGACGCCAAGCGCGCGCCCGGACGCTTCATTAAGGCGCGCCGAAGCGAGGTCATCAGCATAGCCTATTGTCGAGACCGTCGACGCGCCGCCGGCGAGCGCCTACTGCGCGACCCCGAGAAGCGAATGAAAACTGTCGAGGCTCGATTCCACATTGCCGCGCGCAATGCCGAAATCGGCAATGTCGTATCGCGACACGTAATAACCTTTCGGCGCTGGTCCGGTCGAAACGAATGCGTAGCTCGCGTTAAAGGCGTTGATGGCTTGTTGGCTGACCGAGGCCGCTGAAAACAGCGCGAAGGTCTGTGCGCCTACGCAGTTGGAGCCGGCGCCGCCGAGGCAAGCGGCCGGGACGATGAAGAAGATGATGCCATCGCGAACGGCGCGGATTTCGCTAGCGCCGTCCTGTTCATCAAGCACCGGACCGAGATTGGCGAGATCGAAATTCCGAACCGTTCCTGCGGGATTCGTTATCTCATACTGGACCTGCGCAACCGCAATCCCCTGTGC
>JACADX010000117.1 GCA_013389125.1 Parvularculaceae bacterium
CATCATTACGGCGCGACCGACGCCGCATCGCCGCTTTACAACGAGGCGGCCAATTGGGTCGGCGTGCTGTTCGGCCGGTATAATCTCATTGCGGCGGCCGCCGCATTCTTTGTCATTCCTCGCCTCGCGGATCGCATCGGGCGCAAAGCGACTCATTCGGCCTGTCTCGCGCTTGGCGGCCTTGGGCTTTGGTCAATGCATTTCCTCGGCGATCCGAAGCTATTGTGGATATCGATGGTCGGAGTCGGTTTTGCGTGGGCGTCGATCGTCTCCACGCCTTATGCGATCCTCTCCGGCGCGCTGCCCGCGGAAAAAATGGGGGTCTATATGGGCATCTTCAATTTCTTCATCGTCATTCCGCAATTGCTGGCGGCGTCGATTCTCGGCGTCATCGTGCGCTATCTCCTCGGCGGCGAGGCTATTTTGGCGCTCGTCGTCGGCGGAGCCAGTCTCGGCGCGGCCGCGATCGCGACGTTTTTCGTCAACGACAGGGCCGCGCAATTTCCAAGGAGAGCGAGAACCTAATGGACGGATCGGGCGACAATCGTAGGAGTTCGCGTCTTGAAGATCTCGCAGCGCTCGCCGGCGTGTCGATCGCGACCGTTTCACGCGCCCTCAATAACAGCCCTGCCGTGCGCGAAGAGACGAAGCGGCGAATCTGGAAGCTCGCGCGGGAGCATAATTATCCGTTTCGGCCGCATATGCCGGCGATCCTCTCCGGCGCTTCCGCGACGATCGCGATCGTCATCCCGACCCCGCAGGGTCGAAAGGGAAGTCTCGACGATCCGTTTTACATGGAGCTGATCGGCGGCGTCGGAGAGGCGGCGCGCGAGGCCGGATGCGACATTCTCATTTCCCATGTGGCGCCCAAAAATTTTGACGACCTGTCCGACCTCATGGAATCGAGCCGCGCCGAAGGCGTAGTCTTTCTCGGGCAAAGCTTTTTGCACGAGCGGTTCAATCGACTCGTCGAAGCGCGTCACCGGTTCGTCGTCTGGGGCGCGGATCTGCCCGGGCAGCGCTATTGTTCGATCGGCAGCGACAATATCAAAGGCGGCAAGCGCGCGACATCGCACCTCTTGCGGTTGGGGCGAAAACGCATCGCCTTTTTCGGCGACACCGAAGCGCCGGAAGTGCAGCAGCGATACGCGGGATATCTGCAAGCGCTTGCGGAGGCGGAAATCGCGCTTGACCCAAATCTCGTCGCCCCGGCGCATTTCGAAGTCGAGTCCGCGGAAGACGCCGTCGAGCGGCTGCTTTCGATGGGCGTGAAGTTCGACGCCGTCTTTGGCGCGAGCGATCTCATCGCCATCGGCGCCATCCGCGGTCTGATGCGCCGCGGCGTCGCCGTTCCGAGAGACTGTTCGGTTGTCGGCTATGACGACATCTTGTTGGCGCGTTACAGCCATCCGGCGCTATCGACGATTTCTCAGGACATGGCGAAGGCGGGCCGGCTGCTGGTCTCGCGCCTCCTCAGTTCGGCGGAAGGCGCCGAAATCAGGTCCGAACGCTTGCCGACCGAATTGATCGTCCGCGAATCATGCGGCGCGTAACCGCGTTCAGCGAATGACCTGCGCGATATAGCCGGAAAGCGCCGGCAAGTTTTCTGGCGGTTGGGTTCCGATTTGTCCAAGGCCGAGCGACGCGAGCGCCGCGGCGGCGGAGACGCCCTCAGGCTTCCAGCGCTTCTCTTCCGCCGAGACGTTGAAGGCGGAAATGACGCGTTCGCGTTCGCGGCTGCGCGCAAACGCGATGACGCCCTCCGGCGCTTTGAAAAACTCGATTGCGCCAAGCCGAAGCGCGGCGCTGTCACGCCGGATGCGGATCAACTTTCTTACGAAATGAAGGGTCGACCACTGGTTCGCTTCCTGCAGGTCGACGGAGAGGTCGTCATGGCGCGGATCGACGGGCAGCCACGGCGCGCCGCTGGAGAAACCGGAATTGATCGCCCCTCGTTTCCAGGGCATCGGCGTGCGCGCGCCGTCCCGCCCGAGAGTCAGCGGCCAATTGACGATCGCCTCGGGATCCCGCAAGGCCTCGAACGGCACGTCCGCCTGCGGCAAGCCCAATTCCTCGCCTTGATAAAGAAACACGTTGCCGCGCAAGCTGAGGAGCAGCATCGCATAAAGGCGCGCGGCGCGGTCGCGGTCCTCCTCGCGCGCCCAACGACTCACGGCGCGCGGCGCGTCGTGATTGGAGAACGCCCAGGACGGCCAGCCTTCGCCCGGCGCCCCGGTCCAGGCGGTCAGCGATTTCTCCGCATGCGCCGCCGTCAGTTTCTCGGCATAGAGAAAGTCAAAACTATAGGCGGAATTCAGTCGTCGATCGTCGGCCGTAAACGCCTTCATTTCGGCGAGCGGTTCCGGCCCCCCGATCTCCGCCACCGTGAAGACGTCCTCATATTCGTCGAGAACGCCGCGCAGACGCTCCAGAAAACTTTCAATGTCGGGGTGCGACATGTTGTATTTGTGGAGCTGATAGTCGAAGGGTCGCGTCAGCTTGCGTCCGTCGCGCGGCGCGGGCGGATTGTCGCGCAGCTCTGGATCGTGCATCGCGAAGTTCAGCGCATCAAGCCGGAATCCGTCGACGCCGCGATCGAGCCAGAAGCGCGTCACGTTCAAGATTGCGTCCTGCACCTCCCGGTTATGGAGATTGAGGTCCGGCTGACTGGATAGGAAATTGTGGAAATAGTACTGGCGCCGACGGCTGTCCCAGGTCCATGCGGGGCCGCCGAACACCGACTGCCAGTTGTTGGGCGGCGAGCCTTCCGGCTTCGGATCCGCCCAGACGTACCAATCGGATTTCGGATTGGACTTGCTTCGCCGGCTTTCGACGAACCACGGGTGTTGATCCGATGTGTGCGAATAAACCTGATCGATGATGACCTTGAGGCCGAGCCGGTGCGCTTTCTCGACGACTGCGTCGAAATCGGCGAGGGCTCCGAAAACGGGATCGACGTTGCAGAAATCCGCAACGTCATAACCGAAGTCCCGCATCGGCGAGGTGAAAAAGGGCGACAGCCAAACGCCGTCTACGCCGAGGCTGGCGACATAGTCGAGTCCCTCGAAGACGCCCTTTAGATCGCCTACGCCGTCCGCGTTCGAGTCTTTGAAACTGCGCGGATAGATCTGATAGATGACGGCGCCGCGCCACCACTCCGCGCCGGTCGCGGGGCGCTCAAGGGCTTGAGCGGCGGGTCTTGTTTCTCCCGGCGTCATTCAACGGGTTTCCACTCGTTCGATCTGCATAGGACGAATCCGAAGGCCGGCGCTGATACTTTGACGCTTCCGGGCGCGGTCGAACGATTCGCGCACGATCCATAGACCGGTTTCCATGAATTCGAGCGCGGATCAACCGCTATGTTGAGCGTGCGGGACGATTCGGATGCGTTGAAGACGATGAGGTACTCGCCGCCTTCCGGCGACAATCGCGAAACCGCGAACACGCCGCCGTCGGTCTCGGCCTCCCGCACGATCTGCGCGCCCCGGCGCAACGCCTCATGCGCGCGGCGAATCCTTCCGATCTCGGCTATGAAGCGGTAAAGCGGGTGTTTGCGGTCAAAATTCGAGTCGGCAGTCGTCGCATCCGTGCCGACAAGGTCGTTGTCGTTATAGGTCGCGACTCGGCTCTCAAACATGTCCTCTCGCGCGTCCTGATCATTGCCGTCGCCGTTGAACCCCTGTTCGTCGCCCGAATAAACGACCGGGACGCCCCGCATAAAGAACATCATCGCATGGGCGAGTTTGAGACGGGCGAGCTTCTCGGCGTCGCTCGCATGCGGGCGCTTTTGCGAAATGAACGTCGCGAAGCGCCCCATATCGTGATTGCCGATGAAGACGGGCATCCGCCTCGCCGCTTCTTCGCCGCCCTCATAAAGCGCATCAGCCTCGAAGAGTTCGGCGAGCCGGCGCGTCGGCGCCCCGTTGACGACGACGTCCTGCACCGCCGACTGGAACGCGAAATCAAGAACTTGCGGCAGCTTGTCGACGCGCGTGTGACGCGCAAGGCCCGCCGCGCTCGGGTTATAGGCTTCGGCGAATATGTAGAAATGCGGAACGCCTTCGGCGGCCGCGCGGTCCTGCATCGCCTTGGAGAACGCCGCCCAGAATTCGGGCGCCACGTGGCGCGCCGTGTCAATGCGAAAGCCGTCAATGCGGTATTTCTTGATCCAGTCGCCGTAAATCTCGATGAAGCCGGCAAGGACCCGCGGATCTTCCGTCAGAAGGTCGTCAAGGCCGCTGAAGTCGCCGTAAAGCGCGCTTTCGCCGACCCAGTTCGAATCGCCGCGATTGTGGTAGAAGCGCACATCGTTGAGCCATGCAGGCGTCTTGGCCTCCTCTTCGCCGGCCGGCAGATAAGGCGTGTAGGCGTAATCGGCGCGCCTCAACCGTTCGAAATTCTCGATTGTTTGAAACGGCGGCTGATCCCCAAGGAAACCGTCATTGATGCGCTCGCCTGTCGCCGCGCCGCGCGTCGAATAGGGGTAATCAGCCTTGCTGCGGTAAGGGCAGCCCTTAGAAGGCCTGTCTGCGCCTGCGTAAGCGGGATCGTGGCACTCGCGCAGCTTGATGACGTCAGCGGTATGGTTGGTGATGATGTCGAGATAGACTTTCATCCCTCGCGCATGCGCCGCCTCGACGAACGCGCGCATGTCGTCGCCTGTTCCGTAGTGCGGGTCGACTTGCGTGAAGTCCGTAATCCAATAGCCGTGATAGCCGGCGGATTCATCGCCAGGCGGGCCTTGCACCGGCTTGTTCTTGTAGATCGGACCGAGCCAGATCGCGCTCGCGCCGAGACCTGCGATGTAATCGAGCCGCGACGTCAGTCCCTTAAGATCGCCGCCGTGGAAAAACCCCTTATGCGTCGGATCAAACCCTGTGGCGAGGCGATCGCCGTCAAGTCCGCCGCGATCGTTGGACGGTTCGCCGTTTTCAAAGCGGTCAGGCAGTAGGAAATAGACGATTTCATCTTCAGGCGGACGATCGATCGAGACCTTGGGCGCCGCGTTCGCGGCGGCAACGCCGGTTGCGAGCGCCGAAAGGACCGCCGGAAGCCCCGCGAGCGGGAACTGCAGAATCCGTCCAGCTTTGTTCATGGCGCTTCCTTTCGACGGCGATTCCAGGCGCGACGCCTGACAATGCCAAACGAAGTTTACCTTTGCAAGTTTTTACATTCTCGTTGTTGTGGCGGCACCACATTGATGGCGCGGTTTCAAACGCCAAAATTATTTAGGTAAAACAATGACGTAAGTTGGCGCTTTACCGCCCATACTCAGTGGGCTGAGCGCCTCCGTAATGCTGCAGTGCGAAACAAAAGAATTCTTCTTGCAAGAAATTGCATCTTCTTACATTGTA
>JACADX010000075.1 GCA_013389125.1 Parvularculaceae bacterium
ACGGCGATGGCGGCGATTCAAGGAGTCGAAACGGAGAAAACCTTAACCCGCGCTTAACCCCATCCTCACGCGCCCTTAACCAAGCGCCCGGCAAAATCTGCCGGCTGGCATGAGGGACATCGCGATGACGGGCGCGGAACTCCTTGACCTCGCGCGCGAGGGATTTTGGGTCACGCTTCTTGTCGCCGGGCCGGCGATGATCGCCGGGCTACTTGTCGGCCTCGCGATCGCGCTCGTCCAGGCGTTGACGCAGGTGCAGGAGATGACGCTCGTCTTCGTGCCGAGGATCGTCGTGATGTTCCTCGTGATCGCCGTGACCCTTCCCTTCATGGGCGCGACGCTAGGGCGCTACGCGACGAAGATTTTCGAATTGATTGCCGGCAGCGCGCTCCCATGAGCGCCGTCTCGTCGGCCGAGCTTCTCGCGGCGCTTCCGGTCGACGTCGCGGTCGCCTTCGCCGTCTTCGCGCGGGCGGGGGCGATGATGATGACGGCGCCCGCCTTCGGCGACTTCACGCTTTCGCCGCGCATCCGGCTCGCGGTCGCGCTCGCGGTATCGGCGGCGCTCCTGCCGGGCGCGGCGCCGCACTTCGCCGAGGGCGCCGGCGCAGGGTCATCGATCGCGCTCGCCGGCCTCATCATCGGCGAGGTTGCGATCGGGCTTTTTCTCGGCCTTATCGCGCGGACGATCTTCGCCGCGCTCAATGTCGCGGGGCAGGTCATCGCGCTCCAAATGGGCCTCTCGCTGGCCCAGATTTTCGATCCCTCCCAGGAGCTTCAAGGCGCCATCATCGGCGGATTTCTCGCGGTGCTCGGGACGACGATGATCTTCGCGACCGATGCGCATCATCTGATGCTGGCGGCGCTTAAGGATTCCTATCTTCTCTTCGCGCCGGGCGGGGCGATCAATGTCGGTGACATGGCGGCGGCGATGATCGCGACGCTCTCCGCCGCCTTCTCGCTCGGCGTCCGGCTCGCCGCGCCGTTCATCGTCTTCGGCCTCGTCTTTTACGCCGGCGCCGGCGTCCTGAACCGCCTGATGCCGCAGGCCCAGGTCTTTTTCATGCTGATGCCGGCGAATCTCATCCTCGGTCTTGCGCTCCTGATGCTGACGACCGGCCTCATAATGTCGGCTTTCCTCGCCGAATTAGGCGAGCGAATTTCCGCCTTCGCCCGGTGAGGCGATGGCCGAGGAAACCGATCATCATCAGCGAACCGAAGACCCGACGCCTAAGCGCCTTGAGGACGCGCGCAAGAAGGGCGACGCGCCGCGAAGCCAGGAGCTTGTCGCGACCGCGATGATCGCCGCATCCGGCCTTGGACTCTGGCTCCTCATCAAGCCGGCGGCCGCCTCGCTCGCCGCCGCGGGCGCGGCGTTTCTCGATCATCCGCATGAATTCGCCGCCGACGCCGAGAGTCTTCAGCGGCTCTTTCTCGATGTCTCCGCCAAGACCGGCGCCGCGCTCGCCGGCCTCGCGCTGTTCTTCATCGCTGCAGCGGTCGCCGCGAATGTCGCGCAAGGGGCGCCCGTCATTGCGCCCGACAAGGTCAAGCCCGCGCTCAATCGCCTGTCGCCGGCGGAAGGCGCCAAGCGCCTTTTCGGACCGACCGCGCTTTTCAACTTCGCCAAAGGGATCGGCAAGATCCTGCTTGTCGGCGCGATCCTCGTCTATTCGCTATGGCCGGACCAGCAGAAGCTGGTCGGCCTCCCGTACGCCGACCCAAGATCCGTTCTCGCAGTCGCCGAATCGGAAATATTGAAACTCATCGCCTACGCCGCGGCCGCGATGGCGATCATTTCGGCGCTCGACTATGCATGGGCGCGCCGCGAGTGGATGAAGCGGCTTCGGATGACGAAAGAGGAAATCCGCCGAGAGCTGAAGGAATCCGAAGGCGACCCGCAAATCAAAGGCCGCCAGCGCCAGCAGCGCGAAGCGCGCGCGCGCCGCCGGATGATGGCGGCGGTCAAGGATGCGACCGTTCTCATCATGAACCCGACGCACTATGCCGTCGCTCTCCAGTACGAGGCGGAGAAGGGTTCGGCCCCACGCTGCGTCGCCAAGGGCCTTGACGACATCGCGCTTCGATTGAAAGCGGTCGCGACCGAGAACGGCGTCCCGGTCGTTGAAAATCCGCCGCTCGCCCGTGCGCTCTACGCGGCCGTCGAGATCGATAACGAGATCCCCATCGAACATTATGAAGCGGTCGCCAAGGTCATTGGCTTCGTGATGGGAAAGGCGCGCGCCCGGCTTCATTAGGACATCCTGGCGGAAGCAGCTGCAAGGACGCGGGGAAAAATGCGCGGCCGGCCGGGGCAATGCATGTAGCCACTGACGACGAACACCCCCATAGTCGCGTGTTTGTCATGAGCTTCAATCTGCGAGCCGTTCCTTGAGCGCGAAACCCGCCGCTGTCGAAAGTCCTGACGCCGCCCCGCCTGAGGCGGAGGCCGCGGCCGTTCCAGCCCGGCGCCCTCCAGGCGCCGAAGACATTGCGGCGATGATGGCGGCCGCCGAGCAGCGCGCGCGGTCTCGCGATGAGGAAATGGAGGCGCGGCGCATCAGGTCGCGCGCGCTCCTTATCCAGCATGCTTTGTTCGGCGCGCTTTGGGGCGGGCTTGGCGTCGCGACGGCGGCGGCGGCGTATATCCTCGCCACCGGCGCGCTCGGGTCCGCCGGGACCGTCCTTGCGGCCGTCGTCGGGGCGCTCTCGTTCGTTTTCCTCATCGCGGCCTTCCGACCGACGCCCTCCGCGATGCTGGCGAGCGCCGCGATGAAACGCGTCGCCGGCAAATCAGCGGCCGCCGCCGCCGAGCTTGCGGGCTCGGAAATGCTTCACAGCCTCGCTATTGCCGAGCGCGTTCTCGACGCCGACCCGGACGCGCGGCTCATCACGCGGACCGACGGCGTCGTGATCTATGCCAACAGCGCCTATTTCGATCTGGCGCGCGCCGCCGGCGTGATGGGACTTGCCGGCCTGCCGCCGCGCATAGACCGGCTTTTCGCTCAGCAGGGGGCAGAGGCGACGAAAGTGTTCCGGCTATGCCGCGCGGCGAAGAGCGCAGCGGAGGCGACCGAAATCATCTACCAGCAGATCGGCCTTGAAGGCGGCGGCGCAAGGCGGCGTTTTGAAGTGACGACGCGCCCCATCGCGGAGGCGAATGATTTTGTCGTCTGGCGGCTGCGCGAGCTGCCGGTCGAGGAGAAAGAGCACGACGCGCTCGCGGCGTCCTTCGCGGATTATGTGCGGCCGGTTTTCGCTCTCGAAAAATCGGGCCAGATCGCCTGGGCGAACGCCGCCTTCAGGAAAGCGCTCGGCGTTTCGCGCCAGGACCTCCATCATATCGACGACGTTGTTCTCGGCGAGAGCGGCGACGTCGTGCGCGCGCTCTGGCGCGTCGACGGCGCGATCGTCCACGCGGACGTCCGCCGGCGCGACGCGGACCCGATCGATGCGGCCTTCGTCTCGTTCCGGCGCGGCGGCGTCGGCGAAGGCTTTGTCTGCGTCGAGATGAGCGCCAATGAAGCGCCGGCCGATCCGGATGCGCCGGCGATGTCCGGCGACATTTCGGAAGCGCCTTTCGGTCTTGCGGTCATCGAAGGCGAGATCGGCCGCGACGCCCGCGTCGTTGAAGCGAACAAGACGTTCGCCGAAGTCTTCGACGGCGTAAAAAAGAACACGCCCCTGTCACGGATCATGCCCGCCGAAGCCGTTGAAGAGATCGCCGCCGAAATCAAGCGAAAATCCTCGTCGGGCGGCGCGCCGAACGTCATCGACGTTTCGATCGGCGAGGGTCCGGCCGCGCGCACTTACGGCGTTTACGCCCGCCCCGTGCGGCGTCGTCGCGGCGGATACGGCGTTCGCCGCACTTTCCTTTACACCGTCGACGTCACCGACCGGAAACGCATGGAGCAGGACCATGCGCAGGATCAAAAACTCAAGGCGATCGGGTTCATCGCCGGCGAAGTCGCGCATGATTTCAACAATCTCCTGCAGGTCATCCAGGGCAATTGCGAGCAGCTGATGCTGCGTCATCCGGCAGGCGACCCCGCCTATCAGGACCTCGTCCTAATCCGCGAAAACGCGCAGCGCGCGGCCAATCTGACGAAACAGCTCCTTGCCTATTCGCGAAAGCAGACTCTCACCCGTAAGGTGCAGTCGATAACCGACATTCTCCTCGATTTTTCGCGGTTTCTCGACCGCGCCGTCGGCGAGAAGGTAAAGCTTGAATTCGTAAACGGCCGCGGTCTTCCGAACATCAAGGGCGACCGGAACCAGCTTGAAACCGCAATCATGAATCTCGCGGTCAACGCCCGTGACGCGATGGCGCCGGGCGGCGGCAAATTGACGATCCGCACGCAGCATCTTGCCGCGGCGGAAATTGAGGCGACGAAGATCAGCGGGCTTGCCGCGCAGGATCATGTACTGATCGAAGTCGCGGACACCGGGCCGGGCGTGCCGGCGGAAATCAGGGAGAAGATCTTCGATCCCTTCTTTACGACGAAGGAAGAGGGCAAGGGAACCGGCCTCGGCCTTTCGACGGTTCATGGCATTATCGGCCAGATGGGCGGCGCCATTCGCGTCGAAAACGCGCCGGAGGGCGGCGCCGTCTTCAAGATCTATCTGCCGGCGCATGACGGCGGGCTTGACGACGAAGATGAGTCGCCGGCGCCCGCCGCGCCGGCGGCTTCGGCAGACTATTCAGGATCCGGACGGATTCTTGTCGTTGAGGACGAGGACCCGGTGCGCGCTTTCGTCGTCGCCACGCTTGAGCGGTCCGGCTATGAGGTGACAGCCGCCGAAGACGGCGTCGCAGCGCTCGAAATCCTCAAAGCGGATCGCGACTTCGACCTCATCGTCTCCGATGTGATGATGCCCGAGATCGACGGGCCATCGCTCGTTGAGCGCGCCAGAAACGAGCTTGGCGTCGGGTCGTCCGTGATCTTCATGTCGGGATACGCCGAAGCCGCCGTCCGCGACCAGATGGACCGGATCGAGGGCGTCAGGTACATTCAAAAGCCGTTCCCGATGTCGGAACTCGGCGCGCGCGTCAAAGACGCGCTCTTCGAGCGCGCAAACGCGAAGAAATCGGGCGCGTGAAGGGTCTCCGCGCGGCTTTTCCACAACACTTGCGGCAGGCGGAAAGCGTCTTAAGAAAGCCTCATGCGCCAAGTCGTCTTCGATCTTGAGACCACGGGGTTCCGCTTCGACGAAGGCCACCGCATCGTCGAGATCGGCGGCGTCGAAATGGTGCGCGGCGCCGTCACCGGCCGGTCCTTTCACACCTATGTCAATCCGGAGCGCGACATGCCGGAGGGCGCCTTCAAGGTGCACGGGCTCTCGGAAAAGTTCCTGAAAGGTTTTCCGGTCTTTGCGGACGAACGGGTCGCGGGCGCCTTTGTCGAATTCGTCGGCGACGCGGAGCTTATTGCGCATAACGGGATCGCGTTTGATCTTCCCTTCATCAACGCCGAGCTTGCGCATGCGGGACTTGAACCGCTCACGAACGACATTATCGACACGCTCGCCCTGGCGCGCCGGAAATTTCCTGGCGCGCCGGCGAGCCTTGACGCTCTTTGCGCGCGCTTCGGCGTCGACATGAGGGAACGCGAGCGCGACGGGCATGGCGCGCTCCTCGATTCGCGGCTTCTGGCGGCGGTCTATATCGAACTAACGGGCGGCCTTCAGGCCGGGCTTGATTTCGCGGCGCGACCCGACGGCGAGGGCGGCCCCGCGGATAGGACCTCTCGTCGCGCAGTTTACGTTCGCCCAGCGCCCCTTGCGCCGCTCATCACGGGCGACGAGGCAGCGGCCCACGCCCGCTTTGTCGAGACGGAACTCGGCCCGAATGCGCTCTGGGGCGATCGGCTGAAGCCGCCGTCAGGCGTTTAGGGCCGCCGGTCCCGCCTCCGCGCGCGCCGCAAGGTTTCGCTGATAGATCCCGAGAAAGTCGATCGGATCGAGCATGACAGGCGGGTAGTTCCCTGAATTGGTCGTCTCGGCGACGATCTGGCGCGCGAAGGGAGACAGAAGGCGCGGGCACTCGATCAGGAGGATCGGCTCGATCTGGGCCTCGGGGACGCCGAGAATTTCGAATACGCCCGCATAGGTCGTCTCGACAAGGAACACGATCTCCTGTCCGCGACGGGCGCGGGCGGAAACCGAGAGTTCAACCTCAAATTGGTCCGAGCCGAGGCCGCGGGCATTGACGTCGACATTCACTTCAATGGTCGGCGCGCCGCCCGTGTCGCGAAAGCTCGCGGGCGCGCGAGGGTTCTCGAATGAATGATCCTTAAGATATTGCGCAAGCACGCGAAGGCTCGGCTGCTGTGTCGAGGCGTTCGGCGCTGCGCCGTTCGGCGTCGTTTCCGACATGGATGGCACCTTGGTCGCGAGTGGGGGCGCTGGAAAGGGCGGGTCATACACGCCGAGGCGCCGGGCGGCAACCCGCGTCGCCGGCCCTGCGGAGCCGCGCCGTCACCGCCTCTTGGTGTTTTCGTCACCATATTGATCCTATATGAAGACTGAGGCGGCGCCGGATTGGGGTCTGGGCCGTCAAGCGTGCGGCTGGGACGACGTGTCCTCGCCGCAGAGTGCGCCCGGCCGACGGCCGACCGAGAAACAGGACTATGGATCCGACCCTCATCGTCTTCATCGCGCTGTCGGCGTTCATCGCTTACCGCCTTTACTCGGTCCTTGGCGCACGAACTGGCGAGGAGCGCCCGCGCGACGTCGAAGGCCTCCAGCGCGCGCGAACGCAAGAGCGCGATGAGCCTGAAACGACGATCGCCGCCGAGCCGGCGAAGCCGCTGCCCCCGGTTTCGCCGCAGGCCGAGGCGCTGAGGGCCGCGGACCCGAATTTCGACGAGGCGGCGTTTCTTGAAGGCGCGCGCAGCGCCTATGAAATGATCATCGAGGCGTTCACCTCCGGCGACCTCAAAAGCATCCGGCGGTTCCTCAGTCCTTCCGTATTCGAAGCGTTTCGAGCCGCCGTCTCCGCGCGGGAGAGCGCAGGCCACCGTTCGGATCTCAAATTCGTCGGCATCGAGTCCGCCAAAATCGCGGCGTCGAAGGTTGAAGACGGAAATCTCGTGGCGATCGCCGATTTTCTGTCGAACCAGGTGCGCGCCACTTACGATAGGGCCGGCGCGCTCATCGCCGGCGATCCATCGCGGATCGATCTCGTCAAGGATCGCTGGACGTTCTCGCGTTCGCTCGGATCATCAGATCCGAACTGGACGCTCATCGCAACTTCCGGCGCGTGACGCCGACCGGTTGACGGGGGCGCCGCCTTGGAGTTCCTTAAAGAGCGAAATATCGCGGCCGCCCTCGCAGCGGCCGTCATCATTGCGATCGGCCTTGCGGCGCTGACGTTTTCCGGCGTGATCGGACGGCGCGCACAGCCAATGGGCGAGGACTACGTTCTCGCTGGGCTTTCATACAGGCTGGTCCAGATCAGCGACCTCGCCGGATGGCGTCTCGATGATGCAGCCGAAACTCTTCCCGTCTTCTTGCGTTCATGCGCGCGCATGAAAAAGCTCGACGACGACGCGCCGGCCAATCCGTCCGAGAATCTCGGCCCAGGATCGCCCGCCGCAACACTTGCTGGGCGCGTCGGCGACTGGCGCGCCGCCTGCGCCGCGGCAGCGGAGATCAGCGCCCAGCGCTATGCGGACGACAACGCGCGGACGAGCGCCGCACGAAGCTTTTACGAGTTTCACTTTCGGCCAATCCGCATCCTTGAAAGGAGGGCTCCCGCCGTCGGCGGCGGCGGCGAAAAACTCGCTGCGGAAGGCCGGTTCACCGGCTATTTCGAGCCCTTCTACCAGGCAAGCCCGATAAGGACCGCCGAATTTTCAGCCGCACTCTACGCTCGCCCCGACGATCTGGTGACGGTCGATCTCGGCCGCTTTCGGCCCGAATTCGCAGGCCAGCGCATCGCCGGACGCGTCGTCGACGGGGCGCTCAATCCTTATCCCGACCACGCCGCAATCAACGCCGGCGCGCTTGCGGGACGGGCGCGCATTCTCGCCTTTATGCGGCCGACCGATCTTCTCTTCCTCCAGATCCAGGGCTCGGGCCGCCTTGCGCTCGCCGGGCGGGAATTGCGCGTCGGTTATGACGGCGCCAACGGGCGCCCCTACACCGCGATTGGCAGGACCCTCATCGAGAACGGCGCGCTCGACCGGAATAGCGTCAGTATGCAGACGATCAGGGCATGGCTCGACGCGGCGCCCGACGACGCGGCGCGAAAGGTGAGAGAATCGAACGAGTCTTTCGTCTTTTTCCGGATCCTCGAATCCCTTCCTGAACCCTCGCTTGGCCCGCTTGGCGCCGAGGGCGTCCAGCTGACGCCCGGGCGCTCGCTCGCCGTCGACCCGCGCTTTACGCCCTTCGGGGCGCCGGTCTGGATCGACATCCCGGGCGACGAAAAGTCCGGAAATGACCCGGTGCGGCGGCTTCTAATAGCGCAGGATGCCGGCGGCGCGATCAAGGGCCCGATCAGGGGCGACATCTTTGTCGGCAGCGGCCCCAAGGCCGGCGAGGTCGCGGGCGGCTTCAATGAGATCGGCGCCATGTATACGCTTTTGCCGACCGCCGTCGCCGAACGCCTCGCGGCGCCGCGCCGGTCATGAAACGGCGCGACCTCAGCGATGAAGAGCGCGCGCTCTGGCGACGCGCCGTCCGGGACGTCGCGCCGACAAAGCGGGCGCGAGCGATCCCGATACCCGCGTCCGCTTCGACAGGAAAGCGTCAGCCTGCGGAGAAACGAGCGCAGGAGAAGCGGCCGGGGCCGCCGGCGATGCGCCCCGCCGCGAAGCGGGCGCATGCGGTTGTCGGCGGCGGCGATCCAAGGCTCGACAAGCGCGCGGCGCGCGGACGCCTCTTGATTGAGGCAAGGCTTGATCTTCACGGCCTCACTCAAAGTGAGGCGCATCGCCGATTCTGTTCGTTTCTCGAACACGCGCACGCCGGCGGCGCGCGACTCGCGCTTGTGATCACCGGCAAGGGTCGCGGCGGCGACGCGCCGCGGCAGGGCGTTCTCAAAGCCCGGTTTCTTGAATGGGTCGAAGAGCCCCCGGCGCGGGCGCATATCGCGCGCGTCGCCCCGGCGAGCCGGGGAGACGGCGGCGCCGGGGCGTTTTATGTCTTCCTCAAAAGCAAAAGCGCGAGGACTTCCCCGCGCTCTTGAACAAGGTTTCGTCCGACTGCCGATCGCTGCCGCTATTTCCCGCCGCCGAGCATCATCCAGACGATAGCGGCGGCGATCGCCACCGGCAGCAGGTAAAGCAGGAGCCGCGACAAGCGGATCGACATCGTCTCGACGAAATCGGCGCCCCACGCCGCGAACGCTTCCGCCCACCAGCGACGCCGTTTCGGCGCCGGCATCTGGTAGGCGGCGTCTTCGATCGGCATCGCCGCGACGATCGTGACGCCGCGGTTCTTCCAGCGCTGAAAGGCTTTCTTCAAGGCGCCGTTCGCGACCGAGTTCTGCAGCCTGATGCCGAGCGTCGTCACCGGATTGAACGCGAAATCCTTGGGCTCGAATTCGACATCGAGAATGATCGGCGCCGGCTCATGCCCTTCGCTATCTTCATCGGTCCTGACGACGGCGTGCCTGACGCCGTGGTTCCGGAGGTAATTCTCAACGTCGCCGATCGCCGCCGCGGAATTGTTCCGCAGGAACCGGAACATCACGCGCACGCCCTGCTTTGCGCCGCCTTGCGCCTGCGTCAGGATCGCCGAAAGCGCCGCGATGCCTGCGCCGGAGACGGCGAGCGCAAACGCGGATTGCGTGATCGGGAAATCGGACGCCCCGACGCCGGTCCCGCCGGCAAAGCCCAAAAGGCCCATCACGCCGACCGCCATCATGCCGGCGCCGGCGGCAAGACCGAGCGCGCCGATAAATCGGACGCCCTTCGTTTCGAGCGACCCGGGCGCCATCGAAAGCGCCGAGAGTCGGCGATACCAATAACGCGTCTTCTGGTCGGTCGTTCGATAGGCGTCTTCGATCAGCGTGTGATCAGGGTTTGCCTCGACAACCATGAAGCGAGTCTTGGCGACCGCGCCGTCGTCGTAATTGTGATCGACGATGACGTAGTCCGACGACCGCATGGCGACTTCGTAAGGCAGCACCATGCCGAAAAGCTTGCCTCCCTGGGCTTCCGCGCCGAGGCTTGAA
>JACADX010000248.1 GCA_013389125.1 Parvularculaceae bacterium
CATGGTCAAGCGCGGCGTCGAGCGTGTTGCCGTCGCGATTGTCGATGAAGGGATCAGGGTGGCGGATGTCGTCCGATACGGTCATGACGCTTTCTTGTCCCAGGCGTCGAAATGCGCAAGCACGGCGGCAAGACGTGCGGCGTAATCCCAGCCTTCATGGAATGTTTCGAAAATGTGGATAAGCTGATCGCGACTTAGGCCGTAAAGATGCGCGGCGACGGCGTCGAGCTCGGCGATCATGGCGTTCTTCGTCAGCGCGTCGACCGGCCCGCAATCGACGCCGACGGCGTCCGCCCAGTCCCTGTAACGGTCATCGACGGCGGCGAGACGCCCGGCGAGCGCGACAACGCGCTTCCAGTGCTTGTCAGTGCGTTCAGGGCGGGGGATGGGGAAAGGGTTGATCACAAAGAAATTCACGTGCGTTTCAACAAACCGGCGAGCGTACCAATCAAGAGGAACGGAAGACAGAATGCCGAGCAGGAACGCCATATCCTTTTGATCGCCGCGCGGCCAAAGGAAGTATGGAGCTTGATTGGCGAGGAAGCTCTTTGGTGGCAGCAAGGCTGCACGAACCGTTCGGTTATCTGTGGACCGGGAAACATCCCGAAACGCCAACCGCGGCCCGAGGCAGGGCAGCGTCTTGCGGTCCTTCACATAGGCAAGGGGAAACTCGCTGTGGGCGCTGTCGCGCGCACTCTTCTGGCCGCGCAGGCGTTTGTCGTAGAGCCGGTCCATCACCGGTTTCGGATCCGCCCAGCCATAAAGCTCGCCGCCTTCGGGCTGCCAGATGTCAAAGCTTTCGCCCTTCATCACCGGCCAAAAACCTTTGGGCGGCTTTTCGGACTTCAAGTCCATCAGCGGCTTGTCGTTGGTGGCGTGAAGCTCTGCGTCGGGCCGCGCGCGCCAACTCTTGCCGTCGTCAAAATCGAGCCGCGGCTGCGCGCGCATTTTCAGAAAGATCTCGAATGACTTCTCCGTCGGCAGCAGCGGCAACGCGGCGACGTCGTTCCAGGAAAGAACATCGGCGCCGGCGAACTGGTGCGCCGGCCGCTTGACGCCGGCCTGATAGGCGTCGAGGTCGGCATAAGGGCCGCGCAGCGCGACTTTGGTTTTGCCCGTCTTCGTGCGTTCGACGCCAGCGAGACCGATCGTGTAGCGGTGCTCGGCCTCGTCAAAAACCCAGCCCGCCTTGTTCAACAGCATTGTCAGATCGGCGCTTGCAGCGTTGGCGAACACCGCCTGCCGGAATTCCGTCGATCCCTTGGCGGCGAAGGCGCTGCGCGGCAGCACGACGCCGAAGCGACCACCCGCCTCATGCGACAGGCGCCAGAACCGCCAGCAGAACGCCTTGTAAACATCAGGGTCGCCGGTCCCCATGCCGGGAAAATCGCCCGCAACGAGCGCCTTCCGGAAGCGCGCCGCGCGCTCCGCCTCCGCATCGAACAGCGCCGAAAGATCCGGCCGATCATTCTCCAGCTTCTTCAGCTCCGCTGTCTGTTCGCGGGAGTTGAGGCCGCGAAGTCCGGGAAAATGCCGCGCCCAGAAGGCGAGCTTTTCAATCGTTGCTTCTTTCCACGGAGGATTTCCGAGTAGCACATCGAACCCCGATCGCTCGCGCAGGAACACTTCCGGAAACGCGATCGGAAAATGCAGCGCTGAAAGCCCCTTCAGCGCCTCGCGCGCGCGGTCGATCGTCATCGCCTTTTCAAGCGGCGTCGCCTTGTGCGTCCAATTCTCGGGGCGGAACTCGATCTTCGGGTCGAGCGGCTCGGCCGTCAGCACGTCGCAGAGCGCCTGCATCTCACCCAACGCCGCCCGCGCTTCCTTCATCGCCGCGCGCGACGCCTCGACATCCTTGATCGAGGCGTCGGCGATCTGGCGCAGCCGGTTCAAGGGCGCCTCCGCCGCCGCGAACATCTTCTTGATGTCCGCGCCGAATAGATCGCCCTTCTCCTTGTCGAGGCGCGCCTTGATCTCCTCCATCGTGCCGATGCCGATAAGGGCGTTGCCGGGCGTCAGATTATGATCGAGCACCGCGAGCGGCAGGCCCGGCACGAAGGTATGGATCCACACGGCGAGGCGTGCGAGTTCGACTGCGAGCGGATTGAGATCGACGCCGTAAATGCAGCGCCGCGCGATGAGACGGCGCAGAAGCTGCGTATCCTCGATCTCGACCGACGACGCCTCCGGCCCCAGTTGTTTGACAGCCGCCTCGCGCAGGTTTTCCAGTTCGCGCAAGACCTTCGCCAGCGGCCGGCCGGCTTCGGCGCGGCGCGACAGATATTCGGCGAAGCGCCGCTCGATTCGGTCGATCGCGGCGACGAGAAAATGCGCCGAGCCCATGGCGATGTCGGCGACGCGGAAATCGAACAGCGCATCCGCCGCCTCGATATCGTCGAGCGCCTCCAGCCGCTTGAAGTGATCCTGGAGCGCGGGCTCCAGCGCGCGATCGAGCAGATGCTCGACGGCGAAGCTTTTCGTGTAATAGCTGCCCGACGATTTGCGCGCGCCCGACCGGTTGTGGAGATAGATC
>JACADX010000048.1 GCA_013389125.1 Parvularculaceae bacterium
AGACCGCGCTCTGCCGGCACTGCGTTCACCTTAGCGTCGCCGACCCGCGCGGGTTATTCGCACGGCTTGTCGATGAGCCCCGTTATCGCGCGCTGATGGCGACGATCGGCGCTGAGAAGTCCTGAGCGGCGGGCGCTGTCGCCCGTCGCAGGGTTCGGCCGGCATAAGGCCCCCTTGTCCGTCTCGTCAGCTTGTTGTCGGCGCCGCAATTGGCGCAAAGAACCGATGTCGCGTCATGAGCGGCGCAAGCGGCGCGGCGCCGCTCTAGCGAAAGGCCGACAGCGCTCGCGTGCTTGACGGGGCCGCGCGACAATGATTCCTTCATGTGCTTCGTTTTAGGGAGACGAACATGAGGATAAAGCTCTTGATTGGCGCCGCCGTCGCTTCCGCTTTCGCCGCCGCCGGTCCCGCCGTCGCCTGGGACCGCATCGGCCAGCGCAACGTTCAAGACCGCGCCGAAACCGACACCATGATCATTGAAGGCCGCAGGAAATACGACCGCATCAAGGTCTGCGTCTACCGCCAGCCGGTGCATTTCATCGACGTTGACATCGCCTTTCGAAACGGCGGACGTCAGGACGTCTCCGTCGCGGCGCGGATCAATCCCGGCGACTGCACGCGCGTCATCGACCTCGAAGGCGGTCAGCGCGACATTCAGTCGATCACGTTCCGTTATGAGGAGACGAGCCGCAAGCGCCGGACAGCGACGGTGCGCGTTTTCGCGGAATAGAGCTGACGCCGACGGCCGCACGGATCAAGCGCGATCGCCTTTCGCGCCGCCTCATCCGCCGGCGCGCGGGAAAATCCCGATTGAGGTCCGCGCCGCCGAGCCAGCCTCGCGCATGCGACTTATCAGCGGCGAGCGCGCCGAGAACCGCGATCAGAATGCGCCTCTCATCCCCCGAACTCGGGAGGCGTTCTTCCCGAGCTTTGCGCCATGATTCGGAATCGGGGCGCTCGCTCTAATCCTTGTTTGTCGCGGCGTTTGCGCGCTGAACCGCGCACACCTCAGCGCACGCCGCTCTACAGTTCCGGTTACGGATAAAGTCTCGAGCGCGCCCAACCGTCGCCGACGCGGCGAAACTGCAACCGGTCATGGAGGCGGAACGGGCGATTGACCCAGAATTCGATCTCGATCGGCGAGAGGCGAAATCCCGACCAGTGCGGCGGCCGCGGCACCTTTCCAAGACCGAATCGCGCCGCCGCCTTCGCGATCTCCTTTTCGAGCGCGAAGCGCCCTTCCATCGGCCTTGACTGCGCCGACGCCCAGGCGCCGATCTGCGCGTCGCGAGCGCGGGTCGCGAAATAGGCGTCGGCGTCTTGAGCCGCCACCGGAGCGACCGCGCCGCGAAACCGCACCGCGCGGCGGATCGACTTCCAGTGAAAACAGAGCGCCGCCTTCGGATTTCCGAGAAGCTCCCGCCCCTTCGCGCTTTCAAGATTGGTGAAGAACGCAAGGCCTGTCGCGTCGATGTCCTTGAGGAGGACCATGCGCACGTTCGGAAGGCCGGTCTCGTCGACCGTCGCAAGCGCCATCGCGTTCGCGTCGTTCGGCTCTTTCTTCTTCGCGAGGTCGAACCACTCAAGGAACAGCGACAGCGGATCATCCTTGGTGAAGACATCGCCCTGATCCTCGTCGATCCCGTAGGCCTCGGCGGACGGGCTTGGGGGGATGACCGATTTCCTGCTCATGGGGTTTTCCGGACGGATTTGAGGATTTCCCAAGACTTGCCGGATCGTTCTATAGGATCGGCCGCGTGATTCATAATCAGGCTCAAGGCGGCGATGTCGCACAACACTTTTGGGCGCCTTTTTCGGGTGACGACCTGGGGCGAAAGCCACGGACCGGCGATCGGCTGCGTCATTGACGGTTGTCCGCCCGGAATTGCGCTTACGGCGCCGGACATCCAGGCGGCGCTCGACCAGCGAAAACCCGGAACCTCGAAATTCGTGACCCAACGCCGGGAACCCGATGCGGTGCGCATCCTTTCCGGCGTCTTCGAGGACGAAAGAACGAGCGGCCCCAAGACGACGGGGACGCCGATCAGCCTCGTTATCGAAAATGTCGATCAGCGGTCGAAGGATTACGCCGACGACCGCGACAAATATCGTCCGGGCCACGCCGATTTCACCTATGATCAGAAATACGGGTTCCGCGATTATCGCGGCGGCGGGCGTTCCTCGGCGCGCGAAACCGCGGCAAGGGTCGCGGCCGGCGCCGTCGCGCAGAAAGTCTTGACGCATCTTTACGGGCGCGCGTCGATCCGCGGCTGCCTCGTGCAGATGGGAAGGATCGGCATCGACCGCGCGCGCTTTGACTGGGAGGAAACCCTCAAGAACCCGTTCTGGTGTCCTGACGCCGTCGCAGCGGCGGCGTTCGAATCGGCGCTCGACGCGGCGCGAAAGAAGGGCTCCTCGCTCGGGGCGGTGATCGAGATCGTCGCCAGCGGAATTCCCGCCGGCCTTGGCGCGCCGGTTTACGGCAAGCTCGACGCCGACCTTGCGGCGGCGATGATGTCGATCAACGCGGTCAAGGGCGTCGAAATCGGCGCCGGCATGCGCGCCGCCGAGCTATCGGGCGAGGAAAACGCCGACGAAATCCGCATGAAGCGCAAGAAGCCGCATTTCCTGTCGAACAACGCCGGCGGCATCCTCGGGGGCATCTCGACGGGCCAGGAAATCATTGTTCGCTTCGCCGTGAAGCCGACATCGTCAATCCTCTCGCCGCGGCGCACGATCACGCGAAACGGAGAAGAGACCGAAATCGTCACCAAAGGCCGCCACGACCCTTGCGTTGGCGTAAGAGCGGTCCCGGTCGGCGTCGCCATGGCCGCGTGCGTGCTCGCAGATCACGCGCTGCGGCATCGCGCGCAATGCGGGTGAACAGCGGCGATCCTATGAAGAGATTGATGAAAATTCTCGCCGCCGCCGCCATCGCCGTCGCCGCTCTCCTCGCGCTCGCATTCGCCTTGCTGAGAACGCCCGACACAAACCGGGAGGAGATGATCGCCAAATATGGCGGCGCCGCGCCTATGTTCGCCGAAGGGGCCGGCGGCATGCGCGTTCACTGGCGCGATGAAGGGTGCCGGGATTGTCCGGCGATCATCCTTATCCACGGCTCGAATGCGAGCCTGCACACATGGTCGCCGCTGGTTGACGAACTCGGCGGCGAATTTCGCCTCATCACCTACGACCAGCCGGGCCATGGGCTGACCGGCCCTCACCCGCGCGACGATTACACGGCCGCCGGCATGTTCGAGGCTCTAAACGCCGTTGCGAGCGCTTCAGGCCTTGACCACTTTTATCTCGGCGGCAATTCGATGGGCGGATGGATTTCCTGGCGTTACGCGCTCGCCTATCCCGAAAGGGTCGACGGCCTCATCCTCATCGGCGCCGCCGGAGCGCCCTTGCGCGAGGGCGAAGAGCCGCCGCCGCTCAATCTCGGCTTTCGTCTCCTGCGCAATCATTTGCTCCGTCCCCTGATCGCCGAGTTCACGCCGCGCGGTCTCGTCAAGAAGTCCCTTCTCGACGCCGCCGCCGTCGACGACGCCGTAACCGAGACGATGGTCGACCGCTACTGGGAGCTCCTGCGATTTCCCGGCAATCGCCGCGCGACCGCGATCCGGGCCGACGTCGACCGCGAGGAGGCTTACGCGGAAAGACTTGGCGAAATCGCGCAGCCGACGCTTATCCTTTGGGGCGCCGAAGACCAGCTCATCCGTCCGAGCGCCGCAACGACTTTTGACGAACGCATTCCCAACGCCGACGTCGTCATCCTCGACGGCGTCGGCCACTTGCCGATGGAAGAGGCGCCGCAAGCGACCGCGAACGCCATCCGCCGTTTCATGGAAGCGCAAATCCCGGAAGCCGTCGACACGTTGAAGCTCGAGCAGCCGAACTGACGGCGCGATAGAGCGGCGTGCGCTGAAGTGTGCGCGCTTCAGCGCGTAAACGCCGCGACAATCAAAGACTAGAGCAAGCGCCAAGATTCCGAATCATGGCGCGAAGCTCTAGCGCCGGGTCTGGCGTTCGCTTCAGGTTCCTCTCCTTCAGGAAAGCCCGGCGCGGCCGATGGCGAGGAATTTGTCGCGGCGATGACGGCGCAGCTCATCCGGCGCGAGCAGCTCAAGCTCTTCGATCGCCGATTCGATTGCGTCGCCGAGGCGCTCCGCCGTCATCGCCGGGTCGCGATGCGCGCCGCCAAGAGGCTCTGCGATGACGCCGTCGATGACGCCGAGCGCTTTGAGATCCGCCGCCGAGATCTTCATCGCCTCGGCCGCGTCCGGCGCCTTGCTCTCGCCTTTTCCTTGCGCATCCTTCCAGAGAATCGACGCGCAGCCTTCCGGCGAAATGACCGAATAAACGGCGTGCTCGAGCATCAAGACCTTGTTCGCCGCCGCGAGCGCGACGGCGCCGCCTGACCCTCCCTCGCCGACAATGACGGCGACCGTCGGCGCGCCGAGGCCGAGGCATTTCTCCGTACACGTTGCAATCGCCTCCGCCTGGCCGCGCTCCTCCGCGCCGCGCCCGGGATAGGCGCCCGGCGTGTCGACAAGCGTCACGACGGGAAGATTGAAACGCTCCGCCATGTCCATGAGGCGGATCGCTTTGCGGTAGCCTTCGGGATTCGCCATGCCGAAATTGTGCTTGACGCGGCTCGCCGTGTCCGAACCCTTTTCGTGGCCGATCAGCATGATCGACCTTCCGCGCACGCGCGCCGGTCCGCCGATGATCGCTTCGTCCTCGCCGTAAGAACGATCTCCCGCGAGCGGCGTGAAGTCCTCGGCGAGGAGCCGAACATAGTCCGAAAAATGCGGGCGCTCGGCGTGCCGCGCGACAAGCGTTTTCTGCCAGCGCGTCAAATTGAGGTAGGTGTCCTTTAAGAGATCATGCGCGCGCGCTTCAAGGCGCGCTATTTCGTTTGCGACCGTCTCCTTGTCGCCGCCATGCTTGCGGAGCTCTTCAATGCGGCCTTCAAGCTCCGCGACAGGCTTTTCAAAATCGAGATACTTCTGCATGCGATCCCGGCGTCCGGATCATGGCGTTAGGGCGCCATTTGTCGCCGTCGTCAATCATCCGCGGAGCTCGCCGGGCCGCCCCTGATCGCCGGAGGCGGCGCCCCGCGGGCGCGAAATCGCTTTTTTCCCGCAAGCGGGTGCTTGGTGAAAACGACGTCCTTGAGGCGCTCCTGCGCGACATGGGTGTAGATTTCCGTTGTCGTGATGTCGGCGTGACCGAGCATTGACTGGACGCTCCTGAGATCGGCGCCGCCTGCGAGAAGGTGGGTGGCGAAGGCGTGGCGAAGAACGTGCGGCGACACGCGCTCGGGCGCAACGCCGGCGGCGACGGCAAGGTCCTTGATGAGCTGCGCAAACCGCGCCGCCGTCACATGGCCGGACTTCCCGCGGGATGGAAACAGAAATGGCGACGAATCGCTCTCGCCTGAAAGAAATGTCTTCCTGACCGCCAAATAGTCGGCGAG
>JACADX010000095.1 GCA_013389125.1 Parvularculaceae bacterium
CTGGAGCCCGCAAAAAAACCCGCAGATCCGCAGCAGCGACGCGCGCCCAAGGGCGCCTTTTCAAACGCTGGTGTCGATATGCGCGCCTTGCGGCGCGGCATGCGGCTCGCCGGTCGAGACGACGACCATCGCAGCGCGAAGGACGCGCTCGCCGAGGACATAGCCCGGCTGCGCGGTCTCGGCGACGAAGCCCGCGGGAACGCCCGCCGCCGGCGCCTGCGCCACCGCCTGATGGAGATTGGGGTCGAATTTCTCGCCCTTGGGATCAATCTTCCTCACCCCGTGGCGCTCAAGCGCGGCGGCGAGCGCGCGCTCGGTCATCCTGACGCCGGTGATGAACGCTGCGACCGTTTCGCTATTCGGCGGGGCGCCGTCCGCCGGCGCGTTCTGGAGCGCGCGCTCGAAATTGTCGGAGACGGCGAGCAGCTCGCGCGCGAATGCGGCGATCGCATAGCGGCTCGCGTCGATTTTCTCGCGCTCGCCGCGCCGGCGCGTGTTCTCAAGTTCGGCGGCAAGGCGCAGCACGCGGTCGGTGAGGTCGGCGCTCTTCGCCTCGAGAGCCGCCTCCCGGCTGAGCTCAAGGGGCGCCTCGCCGGCTTCCGCCGGCTTTTCGGCCGCAGCGGGCTCCTCCGGCTCGGTCTGGCCGTCATTCAGGGGATAGGTGTCGCTCATCGCCCGCCATGTAACCGCCGGGCAAAGCCATTTCAACCGCGGGCGACTGCGCTATTTGAGCCGTCGCGACACGACCTCCGCCGCATATTCGACAATCGGAATGACGCGGGCGTAGTTGAGCCGGGTCGGCCCGATGACGCCGAGAACGCCGACAATGTTCGCCTGCGCGTCGCGATAGGGCGCGGCGATGACTGCGGAACCCGAGAGCGAGAAGAGGCGGTTCTCCGATCCGATGAAGATCTTGACGCCCTCGCCGTCCCGCGCGGCGTTGAGGACGTCGATGACGTCGCGCTTCCTTTCAAGATCGTCGAACAGCATCCTGACGCGCTCAAGGTCCTCCGCGGCCGCCGCGTCGAGAAGCCGGCCGCGGCCGCGCACGATCAGCGAGGTCCGTTCGGCGCTAGCAAAGTCCGCGACGCCGTCCGCGACGAGCCGCGCGGTCAGCGCGTCGAGCGCCGCCTTGTTGGCGTCGATTTCCGCAAGGATCTGGTCGCGCGATTCGCTGATCGTCCGGCCGCGAAGCCGCGACGAGAGGTAATTGCCGGCGGCGATGAGACCGGAGGGTCCAAGGCCCGGCGGGGTCTTGATGAAGCGGTTTTCAACCCGCCCGTCCTCAAAAACGAGGATCGCCAGCGCTTCGCCGGGCGCCGTCGCGACAAATTCGATTTGGCGGAGCGGCGCTTCGACCTTCGGCGCGACAACGAGGCTCGCCGCGCGCGTCAGACCCGAAAGCTTCGCCGCCGCCTGTTCAAGGACGGTTCCAGCGCCCCCTTCGGACCCGGCGTCGTCGAGCGCGCGGCGCTCATCCTCCGAGATGTCGCCAAGCTGCAGGAGACTGTCGACGAACAGTCGAAGCCCGAACTCGGTCGGCAGGCGGCCGGCCGAAACATGCGGGGCGTGAATAAGGCCGAGATCGGTGAGATCGGCCATGACATTGCGGATCGTCGCCGCCGAAGCGGCAAGGCGCCGGTCATGCGAGAGGGTTCTGGAGCCGACCGGCTCGCCGGTTTCAATGTAAGTCTCGACAAGCTGCCGGAAGACCTCGCGGGCCCTTGCGTCGATGTCGTTAAGAACGCTCATGGGGGAATAGATAGGCGCAGTCGGCGCGCATCGCCAATGACGCCGCGCTCAAGGCTGAAGAATGATCGGATCGCGCTGGAAGTCGCGGCCGGCGAGAAGGTCGGCGCGGTATTCAGGGCGCGACAGGAACGCCCGGAGTTCAGCTTCCGCGGCGGCGGCGCTGAGCGCCGTTTCGCCGGCGGCTCTGGCGCGCGAAACGACGAGAATTTGTCGCTGATAGGCGCTCGCCGCGCCGCCATCGTCCGCCCCGTCGTCCGTCATGCGCGTCGCGGCATGCTGGCCAAGATCGAGCCCCAGGACGACCGTCGGGCCGCAGTCGGGGCGGCGATCAAGAAAACGTCCGGCGCGCGACATCGCCCGCAAAGTGCGAAGGCGCGACCGCGCTTCGTTGCGCGCCGCCGGCCCCTCTTCGGACGCCGATCCCGAAACCGCGACCCAGGCCTTGCCGCAGAGGAGACGCGCCGCCTCGGCATCGTCGTTGAAAGGTTCGCTCGCGCCTGTCCAGACGCCGCCGGCGTCCCGCATCAAGGGGTCCATGTAGCGCCACTGGAATGCGGCAGCGCCGACGCCGACCGGTTCAGCGGGGAAGGGTTCGGACGGAGGCGGCGCCGGTTCGTCCGTCGGCTTCTCCTCGCCAAGGAGGGCGGTCTCCTCGCCAAGCGTCACCGACGCCGGCGTCGCCGGCAGGGCGACCGGCTCGTCAATCCCCGACTTCGTTCCGCAGGCGAGCGCGAGATAAGCGAGCGCCAGCGCCACGGCGATCAGGAAGGGCGGGAGCGCCTTCGGGAAGCCGCGGCGGCGATGGCGCGGGTCCTCGTCCTCCTCCGGCGCGATGAAAGCGAAAAACGCCGCCAGAATTCCGAGTGCGCCGAGCGCAAGGGCGCCCCATGCGGCGAGAAAGCACCAAAGCGAAAACGGCGTGCGCCCGATCGACAACAGGGGCGCAAGATCGTGCGGGCGGGCGCCGGCCGCCTTGGCGACAATGAAAAGCCCCGCGGCGAAAATCACCGCGCCGAGCAAGCCCGCGAACAGCGCTCTGACGGGGGTCATCGGGTCGGCCGCCCCCTCACCATGCCACAAGGAGAGGTTACCGGGCCTTTGCGCGAAAGCAAGGGCGCGGTCCGCGGGGTTTCCGGCGAGAATGGGCGGCGGCCGGCCGCCGATCCTGATCGGGAAGCGCGCGCCGCCTCAGCGCGGCTTGACGAAGCGGAGCGCCATGCGGTCGCTCTCGCCGATCGCCTTATAGGGCGCGCTGTCGAAAGCAGGGTTCGCGGGCTGTCCTTGCGGCGCCGTCCGAAGGATCGGCGGCAAGGTCCAGACGCCGAAGGGATGGTCGCGATCGTCGGCGGGGTTGGCGAGAATTTCGGAGCGCGCCTCGAGAACAAAGCCGGCGCGGGTCGCCGCCTCGATCACAAAAGCCTCGGTCACGTAGCCGGTCGTCGCCTTCGGGTCCTGCGGCGTTCCTTCCGCGTTCCGGTGCTCCTCAATGGCGAGGATGCCGCCGGGCTTCAAGACCGCGAAGGCGTCGCCGAGCACCCGGTCGAGAATGCCGCCCGCCATCCAGTTATGGATGTTGCGACCGTTGAGGACGAAGTCGACCGATGCGTCGGGTCCAAGCCCCTTCGACTTCGGCCCAAAGTTCACATACTGAACATTTCCGTAAAGCGCCGCGTCGGCGAAGCGCTGCTCGAATTTCGCGCGCGTCTCTTTCGCGGCCTGCGAAAGCTCCGGATTGCCGAGGTCGGCGGCGGTCGCGATATAGCGTCCGCCCGTCGCCGCCGCGTAGGGCGCGAGCATCTCCGTCCAGTAGCCGCCGCCGGGCGAGAGCTCGAGGATCGTCATGCCGGGCGCGAGCCCCCAGAAGGCGAGCGCGTCGGCGGGCTTCCGGTAGCGATCGCGCGCGACATTTTCGGGCGTCCGCCAGGCGCCGGCGACGGCGGCGGCGAGCGCAGCGTCGCTTTCCGGCGCTGCGGCCGACCGCGCCGTCGGACCCTTGCTCGCGCAAGCGCCGAGCATGGCGAGCATCGCCGCGGCGAACAGCGCCTTCGTGAGTTTCATGGCGATCCCTTCCTTCATGACCCGCCGCAAGGCCTACCGGCGCTTGACCGCGCCGAAAAGCGGCGGCGCGATGAATTCTGCGTGACCGCGCGCCGGCCTCGACTTAAGGACGCGCCAAGGCTAGGGCTCGCGCGCCGATCGATGCGGGAGAAAATCATGCGCCCTTCCGGCCGCAGCTTCAATGAAATGCGCGCCGTCAGTCTTGAGGCGGGCGTCGCCAAGCACGCCGAAGGATCATGCCTCGTGAAATTCGGCGACACGCACGTCCTTTGCACGGCGACATGGGATGAGATGACCCCGCCCTGGCTGCGCGGCCAGGGGCGCGGCTGGGTCACCGCCGAATACGGCATGCTCCCGCGCTCGACGAGCGAACGCATGAAACGCGAAGCGAAAGGCGGGCAGTCCGGCCGCACGCAGGAAATCCAGCGCCTTATCGGGCGCGCGCTCCGCGCGGTCGTCGATCTGAAAGCGCTCGGCGAGCGCCAGATCCTCATCGACTGCGACGTCATCCAGGCGGACGGCGGAACCCGGACGGCGGCGATCACCGGCGCCTGGGTCGCGCTTCGGCAGTGCATGACGTGGGCGACGGCGAACGGCGTCATCAAGATCGATCCCGTCATCGACACAGTCGCGGCGATCTCGGCCGGCATCGTCAACGGAGCGCCGGCCCTCGATCTCGACTACGCTGAGGATTCGACCGCCGGCACTGACGCGAATTTCGTCATCACCGGCAAAGGCGGCCTCGTCGAGGTGCAAGGAACGGCCGAAGGCTCGCCGTTCTCGGATGAGCAGTTCATGGCGCTCCTCGCACTGGCGCGGGCGGGATGCGCGGACCTCGCGCGGCTGCAAAAGGAGGCGGCGTGACCGCGGCGGCAAGCGCCGGGGGCGGAAGAGCGATGGCGAAGCAGGCGAAGACAACAGCAGGGCGGACCGGCCGCCGGATGGACAAGATCGCCGCCGGCGTCGTCAAATTCCAGCGGGAAGCGTTCGCCGAGCGCCGCGACCTTTTCGGCCGGCTCGCGGAAGGCCAGTCGCCGGAAGCGCTGTTCATCACCTGCTCGGACAGCCGCATCGACCCCAATCTCCTGACGCAGACGGAGCCGGGCGAGCTCTTCATCTGCCGCAACGCCGGGAACATCGTTCCGCCGCATACGAACCACACGGGCGCGATGACTGCGTCGATCGAGTATGCTGTCGGCGTCCTCAAGGTTCCGCACATCATCGTCTGCGGACATTCCGGATGCGGTGCGATGAAGGGGGCCTTGAACCCCGAAGGCCTCGACGACTTTCCCCACGTCCGCGAATGGCTGTCCTTCGCCCGCGCGGCGACGCTGATCGTCAAGGAGCGTTCGGGCAAGCTCAGCGAGCCGGCGCGCCTCGACGCGCTGATCAAGGAGAACGTGCTCCTGCAGATCGCGCATTTGCGAACCCACCCGCATGTCGCGATGCGTTTGTCGACGGGCGCGACGCAAATTCACGGCTGGTACTACGACATCCGGTCAGGCGAGGTGCTGGCCTTCGACGAGACGGCGAACGACTTCATCCCGGTCGCCGAGCATTATCACGCGCCCGTCGGCGCGGTCATTCACGCGAAAAAGGAGCGCCGCCGACGCAGGCCATGATTACGCTCTATTCCGGCCCCTTGAGCCTCTTCTCGCGCAAGGTCGAAATCGCGCTGCTTGAGAAGGGCCTTGCGTTCGAGACCGTGATGGCCCCGTTCACGCAGAGCGGCGGCTACCAGCCGAAGCTCCCGGAGGCGGCGGCGATCAATCCGAAGGGACAGGTTCCGGTTCTCGTCGACGGCGATGTCGCGATCTATGATTCGACGGTCATTCTCGAATATCTCGAGGACGCCCATCCGTCGCCGCCGCTCTATCCGGCGTCGGCTGGCGCGCGTGCGGCGTGCCGCCTATATGATCTTTATGCGGACGAAATCCTGCTGCCGCCGCTCCGCGGCCTCATGCACCGGACCGAGCAGCACGCGGCCGACGATCAGCGCTGGCTCGCCGCTGAAGCCGACGCCGCGGAAGCCGCCGCGGGCCTTGCGCGGCGTTTCGCCAAGCTCGACGCCGATCTCGAGGGCCGGTCGTGGCTGTGCGGCGCGTTCGGGGCCGCCGACATCAGCGTCTTCCTTCCCGTTCACTATTCGGAGCGCCTCGCCGGCCCCTCGCTCGACGGCGCGCCCAGGCTCGCCGAATGGCGCCGGCGCATGCTGGAGCGCGCCTCGGTCGCGAAGGTCGTCGCAGCGATCAGGGACGCCGATGCGCGCCTTTCCGCGCCGGTCGACGGGGCGCGCGCATGATCTTCGGCTTAACGCTTGTTTGACGGCCGCAATGCAAACTTCAGCGATGACGACACTGGCCATGAGCGTCCGCGATCCTTCCGACCTCGACGCGCTTTCGCGCGGCAAGCACATGGTCGACGTGCTGATCGAGGAGCGGGCGAGAAGGCTCATCAAGTCGCCGTTCTGGCCGCTCTATCGCGCCGTTCTCTATCCGCTGCTGAAAGAGCCGTCGGCGCGCCGCATGGCGGACGCGATCGAGACGCTCTCCGGGCGCGCGGCGATGGAGCATGTGAGCGCGATCCTTCGCCTTGACGTCGAAACGCACGGCTTCGCGCATGTGCCGGCGACGGGACGCGTCATCATCGCTTCGATCCACCCGACCGGCATCGCCGACGGCGTCGCCATGTATGATGCGCTGAAGGCGAAGCGACCCGATCTCTGCTTCTTCGCCAATCGCGACGCAATCAGAGTCGCGCCGCGCCTTGCCGAAGTCGTCATTCCGGTCGAATGGGTGATGGAAAAGCGCACGCGCCAGCGGAGCCGGGAAACGCTCATCGAAGCGAAAAAGGCGTTTACGGACGAACGCTGCGTCGTGCTCTTCCCGTCGGGCCGCCTCGCCTACATGGACGAAAACAAGAAGCTCGTCGAACGCGAATGGCTGACGTCGGTCGCCATCTTCGCCCGGAAATACGACTGCGCGATCGTGCCCGCCCACATCGCGGCGCGAAATTCATGGCTTTATTACTGGTTCTGGAAACTCAATACGGAACTGCGCGACATTACGCTGTTCAACGAACTCTTGAACAAGCGCGGCAAGAAATTCGTCATTCGTTTCGGGCCGGCGATACCGGCGGACGCGCTTGACGGCGATCCCGTCGAGGTGACGAGAGCGCTCCGCGAGCACGCCGCCTACGCGGTGCCGGAGGGCCGTCCCTGGATTCCGTTGGCGGCGCGCTGACGATCGCGATTATAAGTGAGTTCGAGGAAGACGTCTTCGAGATCCGCTTCGACGGTCGTCACGTCCTTGATCCTGACGCCCGCAAGCTGCAGCCGGTCGATGATCGACGAGACTTCGCAGCTCGACGGCTGATAGGGGATGGCGATCCTGCCGTCTCCTTTGAGTTCCGCCGTAAACGGAAGAATCTCCGGCGCCGCGGCGAGGCTTTCCGCCGGGGTCACAAGGAGCGTCTTCGAGTCGAACGATGAAACGAGCTTCTCCGTCGGCTCGCAGGCGACGACCTCGCCCTGGTGGATGATGGCGATGCGGTCGCAAAGCTCCTGCGCCTCTTCAAGGTAATGGGTCGTCAGGACGATGGTGACGCCTTGCGCATGAAGCTTCAGCACATGATCCCAGAGCTGCTTTCGAAGCTCGATGTCGACGCCCGCCGTCGGCTCGTCGAGAATGAGAATCGGCGGCGCGTGCACCATCGCCTTGGCGACGAGAAGCCGACGCTTCATGCCGCCCGACAGCATTCTGACATAAGCGTTCGCCTTGTCCTCAAGCCCGAGCGCGGCGAGAATCTCCATTGTCCGCCGCTCCGCCTTCGGAACGCCGTAAAGCCCGGCCTGAATTTCAAGCGCCTCCTTCGGCGTGAAAAAGACGTCCATGTTGATTTCCTGCGGCACGACGCCGATCGAGGCGCGCGACTGGCGCGGATTCTTGTCGATGTCGAAGCCCCAGATCGACGCCGTCCCCTCGGTCTTCGTCACGAGCCCCGCGAGTATGTTGATGAAAGTCGACTTGCCCGCGCCGTTGGGGCCCAATAGCCCGAAGATCGATCCGACCGGAATGTCGAGATCGATCCCTTTCAGCGCCTCCTTGGCGGGGGCTTTCTTCGTCGCCTTGTAGACTTTCCTGAGACCGCGCGCCGAAATGGCGGGTTTGACGATTGACATCGGGAGCTGGCTTTCGGATCGGCGAGCCATAGCACGGCCCTCGCCCGGAAGGTCAACCTCCCGCCGCTCACGATCGCACGACGCTTGACGAAGCGCCGCCGACGCCTGCATTCAACGGCTATGACGAACGAAAAGACCGCGCCTGAGCCGCCCGAAATCATCTATGTCGACAAGCGCCGCATCGCCTGCAACGGCGACGGCGGCGCGCTCGGCCATCCCCTCGTCTGGTACGCGCTCGACGACGGCGAGGCGGAATGCGGCTATTGCGATCGAAAGTTCGTCTACGATCCCGAGAAGGCGACGCGGTGATCAGCCGCCGGAACGCGCATGCCTGATCAGGTCCTTCGCTTTCGGCGGCGCCGATTGCAGGATCGCCGCACGGAAAATCCGTCCCATGACACGCGCGAGCATTATCGCAAATGCGAGCATCAGGCATGTCGCGCCGATGATTTCCGAAATCGGCGGATCGGCCGCCGCGCGCATCATGACGGCGTAGGGCGTATAGATCGGGATCCAGGTGAGGATCGACGCGACGAGGCCGTTCGGGTTCTGAAAGACCATCACCATGAAGGGCAGCGGCGCGAAGACGATGAGCATCACAGGCCCCATATAGGACTGCGCATCCTGCAGGGAATTCGAAACGGCCCCGATCGCCAGGAAGATCATGGCGAAGATCGCGTAGGCGCAGAAGAAATAGAACAGGTAGATCAGGAGAAACCAGGAATCGAAGAGGACGCCGACAAGTTCGCCGAGCATCTCGTTCCCGCCGCCCGCGAGCGCTAATCCCAATCCGCCGACGACGAAAACCGCCGGCATCGTGAGGCCGACCGCGGCGATGCCGAGAAGCTTGCCGAGCATGAGTTCGTTCGCGGTGACGGACGAGAGGAGAATTTCAACGATCTTGTTTGATCGCTCCTCAATCGTGTTGGTGAGGAGGAGGTTGCCGACGCCGAAAACGACGACGAGGAGCATATAGGTCATCGCCGCCGGAATGACCGCTGATCTCAACCGGTCGATGTCTTGCAGCTCGCCGCCGCCTTCGATCTTGTCAGGCCGGTAGGGCTTCAGCGGCGCATCGACATCGGCGATGGCGTCGAGCTGACCGCTCGATAGTCCGAACCGCTCCGAGAGCTTGCGGCGCGCCGTCGTCGTCAGCGCGCGCGACACGGTGATCTCAAGCGACGGGTCGGTGAGGTTCTTGCTCCAGAACTGCGCCTCAACGCCGTCCTCGCCGCCGGTATAGCCCTTCGGAATCAGCACCGCGGCGAACAATGGGCCATTCGCCCCGGGATAGCGCTTCGCGTCCAGAAGAAACGGGCGCAGCGCGTCCGCCGCCGCCTCGACCGATCCCGCGTCTTCCGCCGCATCGACAAGATCGAGCCGCACGAATTGGCCGCGCGGGGCGACGAACAGCGGCGCCCCCTTCCTCAAATAGCCGCCCGCCGCCGCGCGCGCGCCATCGACGCCGCCTGCGTCATAGAAGGCCTGCAGCCGCGCCTGCGTCACGGCATCCGGCGCGAACGGCGGCGGCAGATCTTCCGGCGCAATCCGGCTCTTGTCGATTGCGATCGACACATAGGCGTCCCAAGCGGCGATGACGTTTCGCCGCTCGCGCTCGGCGATCTCGCGGTCAATCGCCTCCGCATAGCCGCCGACCTCGTCATAAACGACGAAGCTGCGCAATGGCTTGGCGGCTTCAAGAAATCCGAGCGCGGCGCCGCCGAGCGCGATGAGCAAAGGAAACGTGACGAGGAAAATCAGAAAGCCGCGCGACAGGACATATTGCTTGTATTCGCGCCAGGCGATGAGAAAGACCGCGTTCACGCCGCTTGCTCCCGCGCAGGCTCCAGGGCCGATTCCGCGGCGGCGCCGACAATCGCCACGAAAATGTCATGCAAGGACGCGTTCGTATGTTCGAACCGCGACAGATGCATCCCCGCGTCAAAGGCGGCGCGAAGCACGGTGTTGGGGTCAACGCCGCGCTGAAGTTCGACAATATAGGCCCCGTCGCCACCTTCGCGCGACGGCGCCGCCTCGACCGACTTTACGCCCGGCGCCCGCGCAAGCGGGTCGACGGCGTCGCGCGTGCAAACGACAAGCCGCGGCGGAAAGCTTGCGCGCGCCTCCTCAAGCGTGCCTTCAAAGCGCTTTTCGCCCTTTGCGAGAATGAGGAAGCGGTCGCAAAGGCGTTCGGCGTGCTGCATCGTGTGGGTCGAGAAAATAATCGTGCGGCCTTCCGCCTTGAGTTCGGCGATCAGCTCTTCAAGCGTCGACTGATTGATCGGATCAAGACCCGTGAACGGCTCGTCGAGGATCAGAAACTCGGGATCGTGCGCGATCGTCGCAAGCAGCTGGACTTTCTGCGCCATGCCTTTTGACAGCGACTCGTTCTTCGCGCGCGCGAATTCGCCAAGCCCGAATCGCGCAAGGAGCCTTTCCGCGCGGGCGCGCGCCTCCTTCCGCGGCACGCCCCTGAGACTTGCGAAATAGGCGATCGTCTCCGCCGCTTTCATCTTTCGATAAAGGCCGCGCTCTTCGGGGAGATAGCCGATGCGATGCCGCACCGGGATGGCGGAAGGCGAGCCGAGGATCTCGATCGCGCCGGAGGTCGGCGGAATGATGTCGAGGATCATTCGAAGCGTCGTCGTCTTGCCGGCGCCGTTCGGGCCAAGGAAGCCGAAGATTTCGCCCTTTCGGACCGCGAACGAAAGGTCATTGACGGCCGCGAAGTCGCCGAAGCGCTTTGTTACGTTCGCGAGGATAAGCGGCTTCGCCGACATGAACCGGTCCGGACTGGCCGCTCAACGGTGCGGCGGCGCGCGTTAATAGTTCGTTCGCGATCCAAGATCGAGCCGCATCAGCGGCCGGTCGGCGCGCCGCCGCGCGATTTACCTAAACCCCGCGCTTCCAAACATCGACGCGACCCCATGATAGATCGAAGCGGGATTGGCGGCGCGGTCGCTTGTTTCGACCGGGCAACCGTCGATGAACCGCGCGCGGTTTTTCCGCGCCCATTTGACGGCGCCCGCAAGCAGGTCCGCCGCAACGCCTTGCCGCCGATGGGCGCGCGGCACGACGAAACAGCTGATCGCCCAGATTTTCGCGTCATCCGCCTCCCCGGCGTCGATCGGCGCGCTGAGCCGGCGCGCGCCGTTCCAGTTCGGCGTCGCCGGGCGCGGGCCGACCTGGACCCATCCGACGGGATCGCCGCCGCGATAGGCGATGAGCCCCGGCGGCGGGCCTTTCCGGACGATCGCGCGCATGCGCGCCTTGAAGGTCTTGCGGGCGGGACCGGCGATATCCATGCGCGGCGCGCGCCAGTACATGCACCAGCAGCCCCAGCAGCCGCCGGCGGGGCCCATCACCGCGCAAAAGTCGTCCCATCGGTCCGGCGTCAGCGGCTTGCAGGCGATCCTCGCACGACGCGCCACGACTTCACCAAGAGCCGCTGTTCGGCATCGACGCCCAGGGCTCCTCCGGCGGCAGTCGCTCGCCCTTCTGCAGGAGTTCGATCGAAATTCCGTCCGGCGAGCGGATAAAGGCCATATGGCCGTCGCGCGGCGGACGGTTGATGACGACGCCCGCATGCATCAGCTTCGTGCAGAGCGCGTAAATGTCGTCGACGCGAAAAGCGAGATGGCCGAAATTTCGCCCGCCCGAATATTCCTCCCTGTCCCAATTATAGGTGAGTTCGACGAGCGGCGCTTTTCGACTGCGCGCCGCGGCGGCGTCGCCGGGCGCGGCGAGGAAAACCAGCGTGAAACGGCCGCTTTCGTTCTCAGTGCGGGAGATCTCGAGGAGTCCGAGCTTGCCGCAATAGAAATCGAGCGATTGATCAAGATCGCTCACCCGAACCATGGCGTGAATATATTCCACTCCCGCTTAGCCCTTTGATTTTTCCTGCGACAGCTCGTCGGCGAGATAACCGGGGCGGCGCTTGTGGTAGCGGCGCATCCCGACGAAGACGACGGCCAGCCACGCGACGATGAGGCCGAAATAATAATAGAACTTGAGAACATCTTGCACATAGTAAAGCGCGATCGTCTCGCCGTCGTCCCTGCTGCCCCCCGCGGTCGAGCCGGAAATCGGGATGGCGCTGGCGAGCGCGCTTGCGTCCGCTGACAGGCCGACGGCGTCAAGCGCCCAGGCGACGCCCGAGAGAATTCCGAGCGTCAGCGGCAACGCCGCGACAAAGGCCGCCGCCATGCCAAGCGCGTATTTCGGGAA
>JACADX010000222.1 GCA_013389125.1 Parvularculaceae bacterium
ACATTGTCCGCCGCCGTCTGCCAATAGGCGGGCTGGTTCATCAGCGCCCGGAAGTAGTCGAGATTTTGATCCGCGATCTGCGGCGGAAGATCCGAGCGCGCAAGGCGCTCGGCCTCGCGCATCTAGCCTTTGATGGCGAGAACGAGCGCGAGGTTCTGGCGAATGCGGGCGTCGGCGCCGCGCGCCGAAGCGGCGCGCCGCAAGGTCTGCTTCGCCGAATCAAGATCGCCGTCAAGCGCGAAGGAAAGGCCCTTGTTGTTGAGAATCATCGGGGAGTCGGGCGCGAACATCAGCGCCTGGTCGTATTTCGTGCGCGCGAGATCATGCTCGCCGATCTGATCGAGCGCGACGCCGAACGACGAAAAGGCCCGCCAGTCCTGGGGCGAAAGTTCGACCGCCTTTTCAAAATAGCGCACGGCTTCGAAGGCGCGCCCCGCCTCGACCAGCGTCTTGCCGGCTTCGAGATTTGCGCCGGCGTGCTCCGGATTGGAATTCGCAGCGCGCGTCATCACTTTGACCGCTTCATCGTTCGAACGGATCTTGCGGAGCGCAGCCGAATAGGCGATTGCGGCGTTCACGTCGGCCGGATTGCGGTCATATTGGGTTCCCCAGTACGCTGCGGCTGCGACCGGGTCGATGTCGCCGCCCGCCGCGCCGGGATTGGTGAAGACGCCGATTTCCTTTTCGTAGTCGGCGCGCTTGCCGTCGACGCTGAGGTTCTTGCCGCTTGACGCGCAAGCCGACATCAGCGCGGCGCAAAGGACGACGCTCGCGCCGCGCGCGACGGATGACCTAGACGCGAAAGAGCGGACAGCCATGGATGGTCCCTCGGGTGCTGCGGAATTTCGCGGCGATGATTGCGGAATCTCTTCAATAAAGGCTTAACTGTCCGCGATAACAGCGCGCGAACAAGCTTCAACGACGCGTTAACGGAGCCTTTCATGACCTCGGACCTTTTGATTGATTACGACGCTGCGCGCGCCGCGCGGGCGTCGCCGATTATTCCGGTGCGCGAGAAATCGGATGATCTCGCCGCGGTCCCGGAGTCATTGAGGGCGCTCGCCCGCTTCAACGGATTTGCGGGAGAGGCCGGCGCGACGCTTGTGAACGCCGACGGCGCCCTCGTCGGCGTCGGCGACGCGAGCGATCCGTTCGTCCTCGCCGCAGCGGCGGAGAAACTCCCTGAAGGCGACTGGCGCATCGACCGCGCCGATGCAAACGGGCTTCTCGCCTGGCTCCTCGGCTCCTATCGCTTTGACCGCTACAAGAAGGGGAAAAAGCCGGCTGCGCGCCTCATCGCGCCGGAAGGCGCGGACGCCGGCGCCGCGCGCCGGACGGCGGAGGCCGTCTTTTTCGTTCGCGATCTCGTCAATACGCCGGCCAGCGACATGCTTCCCGATGCGCTTGAGGCGCAGGCGAGAAAGCTCGCCGACGCGTTCGGGGCCGACATCGCCGTCGTCAGCGGCGACGCGCTCCTCGCCGAAGGCCTCAACATGATCCATGCCGTCGGGCGCGCCTCTGCATCGGCGCCGCGGCTCATCGACATGGTCTGGGGCCGCGCCGACGCGCCAAAGGTGACGCTGATCGGCAAGGGCGTCTGTTTTGATTCCGGCGGTCTCAACATCAAGGGCGCCGAGGGCATGGCGCTGATGAAGAAGGATATGGGCGGCGCGGCCAACGCGCTTGGTCTTGCGCGCCTCATCATGGATGCGCGTCTCGACCTTCGGCCGCGCGTTCTCATTCCCGCGGTCGAGAACGCGATCGCCGGCAACGCGTTTCGCCCGGGCGACATCCTGAAGAGCCGGAAAGGCCTCACCGTCGAAATCGGCAACACCGACGCCGAGGGAAGGCTCGTCCTTGCCGATGCGATGGCGGTCGGCGGCGAGGATGCGCCACATTGCATGATCACGCTGGCGACCTTGACCGGCGCGGCGCGGGTCGCGCTCGGGCCTGAACTGCCGCCCTTTTATTGCGACGACGAGGGCTTTGCAGCGTCCGTCCTTGCCGCATCCGCCGCCGCCAACGATCCCGTTTGGCGCATGCCGCTGTGGGCCCCCTACGCATCGATGCTGTCCTCACAGGTCGCAGACCTCAACAACGCGCCCGGCGGCTCATTCGCCGGCTCGGTGACGGCCGCGCTATTCCTCAAGAAATTCGCGCCGGCAAACGCCGTCTTCGCGCATTTCGACATCTACGCCTGGAGGGCCAAGGCGGCGCCCGGTCGGCCGATGGGCGGCGAGGCGCAGGCGATTCGCGCGCTTTACGATACGCTAAGGACGCATCGGTTCCGGTAAGGGCGCTTGCCCTGCCGCGGCGAACGGTTGCAGGGTCGACGCGGTCGCCGGTCAATTGGCCGGCGGCGGCGAGAAACTGAGAAGACCGGAAGATTATGGCGACGCCGGGAATCTTGACGACGTGGCGGGACGTTCTGGCGGACGCCGTGCGCGGCGAAGCGCCGGACCTTTCGATGCGGCAATGGGCGATCCTTCTCACCGTCTACTTGAACCCCGGGCCGCACACCGTTCGCGGCCTTTCGCGCGACCTCAACGTGCCGAAGCCCGCGATCAGCCGCGCGCTCGACGCGCTGTCGATCCTCGGGTATGTGCGCCGCGTGCGCGACGAGGCGGACCGCCGGATCGTCCTTGTGCAGAAGACGTCCGAGGGCGCGATTTATGTCGATGATTTCGCGCGGATCGTCGAAGAACGCACGCGCGGGCCGACGATCGGCGCGGCGCTCTACGGCTGAAACAGTCGGCCGCGCGGCGGGTCATGGGGGGCTCTCAGCCGCAGGCTTCTGGCGCAGCGCCGCTTCGAGCGCGCGCATGAAGTCGCGGCGCGGCAAATTGGGCGGAATCGCCGGCAGAAAGCGGATCGTGACCGAGCCCGGCGACTTGCGCCCGCTCGGATGCAGCCAGAATTCTCCGGAATTGTGGACGACCGGCGTCACTGGCGCCGCCGCGGCCGAATACATGCCCGCAACGCCTGGCTGCAGGGCGCCGAGCCCCCCCGGCGGTCCGCGCGTTCCTTCCGGAAAAACCACGATCTGATCGCCGCGAGAGATGTGGCGCTCGGTCTCGCGACGCAGCCGGCGTAGCGCCTTGGCGCCGGCGCTGCGATCGATCGGAACGCCCGTCCGCGCCGCCCACCAGCCGTAAACCGGGACGCGGAGCAGTTCCTTTTTGAGGACCATGGCCGGGCGCGACAGAAGGGCGATGAGCGCGACAGTCTCCCACATCGACTGGTGATTGACCGCGACAACCGCGCCGCCGCGCGGGATATTCTCTTCGCCGAGGACGCGAAAGCTCAGCCCGCAGATGATCCTGAGGCCCGCAAGCACGACCTTCGCCCAGAGCGTGGTGATCGCTCGCGCAAACCGCCGGTCGACAAGCGCGGGGAGAAGCGCGAGCCCCATGACGCCGGTCACGAACGCGATGTAGAAGTTGAAAAGGTAAGATCGCGCCGCAATCATGCTGCGAGGGTCCGAATTCAGCGCCTCAGCGGCGCGGGTCAAGTGGCGATGGTCTTGGCGCGCGCAGCGAGGTATTTCGCATATTCGCCGTTGATGCGCCTCCATCCCGCCGCGCTCGCCGGTCGACCGTCGACGCCGATCAGTCCGGAGGCGACCGCAAACGGCGTGATCGTCACGTCCGGCAAGCGGTCACGCGCCTCGATGAGCGCGCGGGGCATATGGTAGTCGGACGTGACGAGGATCAGCGACTTGTAGCCGTGCTCGCGCGTCCACGCTCCGAGCTCGCTGGCATTGCCCATCGTCGTCTGCGCCTCGTGGCCAAGATCGACGCAGCAGTCGAAAAGCGCCGGATCGCCGGTCCATAGCGCCGCGAGCTCCGGGCGCGTGACATCCGGATTGACCCCGGAAATCAGAAGTCGCTTGCCGACGCCGTCATTAAGGAGCGCCATCGCCGACACGACGCGATCCTCGCCGCCCGTAAAGACCACGACGCCGTCGGCGGGGGCCGGCCGGCTCGAAGCCGGCGAAGGCAACTCCGATATGAATACGAGAAGCCCTGCGCTCCAGGCGAGCGCAAGAAACAAGATTGCGAACAGCAATCGCCGCACGACGGCTTCCTTATTCATCCCCGCGCCCGGACGATAGCCCGGTTGGCGCGAGCCGGTCCAGCCTCGCGCGCCGAGCGCAAGAGCGGGATCCGGTTTCGCGCGAAAAGGCGCACCAGAGTATTGATCTGTTCGTCCGGCGCGACAAAGGAATCGCGCCAGACGATCCGGCCGGTCAATAGGTCTCGCGCAGCGTTCTCAAGACCGTCAGCCGGGCCGCAACCGCCGTTACGAGGCAGATCACGATCGGCACGGCCAGAAGCGGCAAGGCAAGGCCCGGGCCGATCGCAAGACCGGGCAGAAGAAACCCTTCCGCGCCGCGCGCCCGCGTCGCCAGCGAAAAAAGAAAAAGAAGAAACAGCGCGACGGCGAGGCCGACCGTCGACCCGCGAAGCCCGATGATCGTAAAGCGCCGCTGCACCTGGTCGGCGATGAACCCGTCGGTCGCGCCGACGAGGTGCAATAGCGACACGACGTCCGCGTTGGCGGAAAGACCTGCGCGCGCGGCGAAGATCGAGATCGCGGACGCCGCGCCCATGATGAGGGCGAAGATTGCGAATGAAAGCGCCTGGCCCGAACGCGCCGCGGCGGCGAGACGATCATTCCATCCTCCATGGTCGTCAAGCGTCAGGCCCGGCGCGATCGATTCAAGGCGCCCGGAAATCTCGGCGACGTTTCGCCGCCCTTCTTCGCTCATTCTCACCTCGATGAGCGCCGGCACGTTGAGCGACGCCGCGTTGCCCTTCCCGAGCCACGGCTCAAGGAGCTTGCCGGCGTCCTTTGACGATATGACTTCGTAGGCGAGAACGCCTGGCGCTTCGTCAAGAATTTTGCGCGCCGCCGCGACCCGTTGCTCGATCTCCGCCGCATCAACGCCTTTTACTTGAAGCGTCAGCGACGATCGGAGTTCGGTCGTCCATGCGTCGGCTGCGGAGGCGATGATGAGGAACGCGGCGAGCGCAAGACAGGCGAGCGATGAGATGACGGCGATGACGGCGGTCAGCGGCGCGCCGCCGGCGCCGGCTTCAGGAAGGAGCGGCGAGCGACTGAACCGCTCAAATATCGATGGTACGCCGCGCCAGCCGCGCCTTTCGGCGACGGGCCCCTCAGGCCGCGCTTCCCCGATCGCGCCGTCAATGCCTGAAACGCTGCTTATCGACGCCTCCCCTTGGCGCGGATTGCGGCCGGTTCTTCGTAGAGCCGTCCCGCTTCGAGCCGCATCGTCTTCTTGCCGAGCGCTTCGACAAGCTGAAGATCATGCGTGGCGACGATAACCGCCGCGCCGAGTTTGTTCAGCTCGACGAAGAGCTTCATGATCTTTTCACCCATTTGCGGATCAACATTGCCCGTCGGTTCGTCCGCCAGAATGAGGTCGGGCTTGGAAACGAGCGCCCGCGCCAGGGCGACGCGTTGCTTTTCGCCGCCGGAAAGGGTCTGCGGCAGGGCGTCCATCCTTGAGCCAAGACCGACCCAATTTAAGAGTTCCCTTACATCTTCTCGGTATTGGTGTTGGTTAACGCCCGCAACTTTCATGGGCAAAGCGACGTTTTCGAAGGCCGTGAGATGGTCGAGCAGGCGGAATTCCTGAAAGACGACGCCGATCCGTCGCCTGAGCGGCTGCAGCGCTTCGCGCGCCGCGTCCGTCACGTCCTCGCCGAACAAGGTCATCTTCCCGCGAGTCGGCTTCAGCGCGAGATAGATGAGCTTCAAAAACGACGTCTTGCCGGCGCCCGACGGTCCGGTCAGGAACCGGAACTCGCCTTCCTTGAGCGCGAAATTGACGTCCTTGAGGCTCTCAGCGCCGCCGTCATAGGCGAGTCCGACCTGTTCAAAACTGACGATCACGGCGTCTTGTCCGTCCGTTCGGCTGCGGCCGCAGGGGCTTTCGGCCGACAGCCAAGGCATGATTCTCACATCCCATGATAATCACCTGTCCAAGTTGCGCCACGCGTTATGATGTCGACGACGACCGTTTCTCGCCGGACGGCCGGTCCGTGCGCTGCGCCGAGTGCAATGAGAGCTGGTTCGTTCCGGCCCCGCAGCCCATCGAAAATCTGATGCCTTTGAAGGCGAAAGGCCGCAAGGGCGACGCCGGAGACGACC
>JACADX010000118.1 GCA_013389125.1 Parvularculaceae bacterium
AGGGGATCGTCCTCCGTGTCCCAGGTCGCCGACAGGGGAATTGATACGAAATAGTTTCTTTCCTCGCGGATTGTCGAGGTTCGCGCCAGATTGGGTTCAACCTTTGATGTTTCAAAAGCAAGGCCGGCGCGCGTTTCCAGCCGATCGTCGCGCCAGTCCTTGGCGAGGCCGGCGCCGACCGCGAAGGAGCGCGCGTCGAAGGCGTCCGTCGTCTCGTTGACGAAATCGAAATCGGCGAACGCCGAACCCGGAAAGCCGGGAAGCGGTTTCAAAAGATCGAATTCGACCGACTGGCGAATTTCGGTTCCCTCAATTTCAACACGCGCCCGTTCGGCGCGACGGAAGAGATTTCGATATTCGAGAAACAGCCGTCCGCCGGGACCTTCCGATGTCGAATAGGATACGCCGGCGCCGATGGTCCGCCGCTTGCGCTCGGAAAGAACGACCTGGACCGGCGCGGTCCCCTCGTCGTCGACGACGCCCGGCGAGACCTCAATCGTCGAAAACACGCCGGTCTCGGCGAGGCGATCGCGGTAGTCGACGAGCCTCGCGCGGTCAAAGAGATCGCCTTCCTCCCAGGTCTTCAGCTTGCGAAGAAACGTCTCATCGGTCTTTACGGCGCCTTCGAAATCGATCCCGTTAAAATGCGCGCGCGGTCCGCTTTCGAACGTGTAGATCGCCGTTGCGGTTCCGGCTTCGAAGTCCGCTTCGGCGCGCCGCGCGACGATCCGCGCGGCGGGATAACCGCGGCCCCACAGCGCCTCGAGGAATCGCTGCTGGTTGAGTTCGAGCATGGCGCCCTGGGATTGATCGGTCAAAGAGATGTCGACGGCGTCGAATGTCCGGGGCCGGTCTTGATCGCCCTCGTCGCTGAACACGACGACGTGCCTGATGATGCGGAACTTGGCGCCGGGGACAATCGCGAAGACGGCGCGCATTTTCTCCGATCCTTCCGCCTCGTCCTCGATCCGGAACTCAGCTTCGGCGCCGTAATAGCCGGCGGCGACAAGCGCCCGCGTGACAATGCCGAGATCTTCGCTTGCGACCCGGCGCACCGCGGCGGCGGTCGGATAAGGCCGCCGGGCGAGCGACAGATTGGTCAGTTTTTCGAGCTTCTCGGCAAGGCCCGCGGGCGCGCCCTCATAGACGACGACATAATCGTCCGCCGCCAGCGCCTGCGCGCAAATCGAAGCGGCGCAGATCGGCGCAGCGACAATGGTTGCGATACGCTTCACGACAGAATCCGGCGCCGCTCTTTCCGGCGCTTGACGACGCCGGATCGACACCATCGCGCAGCCTCACCAACGAAGCGTTAACCATATCCCGAAAACGGGCGAATTTTGGAGCGCGCTTTCGCCCTGTCGCCGTCGTTTCGCCCCAATGGCCGGCGCGCTTGCGACCGTGCGGCGCAGCCGCGCCGGTCGTTCTCCTATGGGAGCCTCGTCAATTCCGCGCCTGCAGGATTTCCGCAACCCGCCGCTCCGCAATCGGATGGTAGAGCGGACGCGCCTTTTCGAAGACGCGTTCGGCGAACGCGCGCTCGTTCTCCTTCGTCAGCTCCTCATAAAGCGGATAAAGAAACTTGCCGCGGCCGACGCGGGTCAGGAACGCTTCAATCGCGGGCAGCGCCGGCGCGTAGCAGGCGTCGATCGACTTCATGTACCAGGCGAACGCAATCTCCGAATTCTTGCTGTTGGAAAGGTCGAACGCAAGATCAAGGTCCTTCATGCGATCGGCGCTGAAATCCGCAGGCAGCGAATTGATGAAATGCAGCCATTCCTGCGTTGTCCAGCCGTCGGTCTTGATGGCGGCTGCGCTCTCATTGCCGGACGTCCAGGCGGTCAGCGCCGCCTCAACGCGGTCGAATGCGGCCGAGACGGGCGCTGCAAGCGTTGAAGGCAGACCCTGGCCGAAGAGCCACGCGTCGATCTCGGTCTCGCTCGCCGCGTCGGGATTTTTCGCCACGAGCGACTTCATGAGGTAGGCGCGAAAATCGTCCGTCGTCGCCGCCTTGAACGCGAAAGCGTCGAACCATGACTTCAAGAAGGCGTCGAAGGCCGCGCGGCCGTATCGCGCTTCGAGGAAATGCAGGAAAAACTGCCCTTTGACGTAAGCGACGTCCGAAAAGGCGTCATCCGGATGTTCAAGGTCGGCAGGGAGGCGCAATTGAGTCATTTCCGGCCTTTCCGCCGCTTCGATCTCTTTCTTGAGATCGGCGAGCGCGAGCGCCTGCTCCATGACGGCGCGGTCGCGGCCGAACACAGCCTCCATCGCGCGGTTCTCGACATAGCTCGTCACCCCTTCATTGAGCCACGCGTCGCTCCAGGTCTTGTTGGTGACGAGATTGCCTGACCATGAATGCGCGAGTTCGTGCGCGACGGTGCCGACAAGGCTCTTGTCGCCGGCGATGAGCGTCGGCGTCAGAAACGAAAGTCGCGGATTCTCCATGCCGCCGAACGGGAATGAGGGCGGCAACACCAGAAGGTCGTATCGGCCCCAGCGATAGGGACCGTAAAGCGCCGCAATCGCCGTTTCCATCCGCGGCGTATCGGCGAACTCGCGCGCGGCGGCGTCAACGACGTCAGGCTCCGCGTACACGCCGATCGTGTCGCTGATCGGCCTGAATTCGAGATCGCCGACCGCAATCGCCAAGAGATAGGCAGGCACAGGTTGCGGCATCGAGAACCGATATTCGCCGTCGCGGGGCCCCGCATCCTGGCCGGCGCTCATCACCGCGACAAGTTCCTTCGGCGTCCGCACCGTCGCGGAGTAGGTCATGCGAACAGCTGGAGTGTCCTGGACCGGCGCCATGGAGCGGGCGTTGATCGCCTGGTTCTGGCTGTACATGAAAGGATGCTTCTTCCCGCCGGTTTGTTCGGGCGCGAGCCATTGCAGACCTTCAGCATGCGGATTGGTTCGATAGGCGATCTTGACTTTCGAGGCGCCGGCGGGAAGGTCGACGGCAAGGCGCGACCCGAGATTTTCATCGTCAGCGCCGAGCGCGTAGGTCGTCGCCGCCCACGCGCCGTCGATGAGGACCTGCGCCGCCTTGATGTCGAGATCATTGCTGTCAAGGACGAGTTGGGCGGCCGTCGGATCGAGGCGCTCAAACGCAAGGATCGCCGCGCCGTCGATCACTTTGGCGTCAAACATAACGTCAATGTCGAGGGCAAGATCCGTGACGCGCACGGCGTCATAGTTCGAATAGGTGAACGGGTCGCGCGCGACGAACGCCGCCTGGGGCTTCGACCCGACGAGAGCCGGCGCCTCCGCAGCGGTCGGCGCCGGGACGTCCGCTCCGCTTTTGGTGCGCCC
>JACADX010000024.1 GCA_013389125.1 Parvularculaceae bacterium
CCGTATCGCCGGTCTCAAGGCAACTCGCGATCAGGCTCAAGCCGACGCCGAACGCGCCCAAGCCATGGTCGAAAGCTCCAGCCAGCGGGCGATAACACCACAGATGGTGCGGACGTTCGCGCGGACGGCGCGGGAGCGCATGCGGATCGATGGCGGCGGCTACCGCCGTGACCATCTCCGCGCGCTCGCCCAGCGGGTCGAGGTTGCGGATAAGGAAGTCCGCATAATGGCGTCGAAGGGCGACCTTCTCAGAATGCTTGCCGCTGCAGCGGGCATAAAGCCGGTGGCATCCGGCGTTCGCAGTTCTGTTCTGAAGTGGCGGATGGGGTGGGATTCGAACCCACGAGACCCTTGCGGGCCTGCCGGTTTTCAAGACCGGTGCCTTCAACCGCTCGGCCACCCATCCCGCAAGAGCCGGGACGTAGGTGAAGCGCCATCAAATAACAAGGGCTTGAATGCCGGGGCTCACGGCGCGCGTTAACCCGGTTTTGGTTGCGAATCCGGACGAAAAATCGCATAGGCGTTCGATGCGTTTGACTTTCCATAAAGCTGTTGGCGTTCGCCTTTGGCTTGCGGCGGCGCTGCTGGCGCTCGGCGCGTGTTCGACGGTGAATCTCCCGGACGCGCCGAAGACGATCGGCGAACCCGTAAAGCCGAACCCGCACTATAAGGTGGGGGCGCCTTATGTCGTTGACGATCGATGGTACGCGCCAAAAGTCGACGAGCAATATGACGAAATAGGCGTCGCCTCCTGGTATGGCGATGAATTTCACGGCAAGCTGACTGCTAACGGCGAGATATTCGACAAGCGGCGCCTTTCCGCAGCCCATAAAACCTTGCCGATGCCGACGCTCGTCCAAGTCGACAACCTTGAAAACGGCCGAAGCATTCTGGTGCGGGTCAATGATCGCGGCCCGTTTAAGGGTGATCGCATCATAGACTTGTCGCATGCGGCGGCTGACGAGCTCGGATTCGCCGCCACAGGCCTCGCAAGAGTGCGCGTCCGGTATGTCGGCGAAACCAGCCTCGCGGACCTCGCGCCCCTGCCGGGCGAGCGCACGCCGGCGTTGGCGCCCGCCCTGGCGTCAGCCGAACGCCGCGATGATCCGATGGCGACCCTCATCGCGCGCTCGAGCGGCGCTTCGCAGCCGGCGGGCAGGGGCGGGGAGGCGGAGAAGATTTGGGTCGAACTGACGAGGGTTGAAGATCTCAGTGCGCTTTCTCGCATGCGGCTTGACCTTCCCGAGCTTGGGCCGGTGACGGTTCAAGCAGCCGAATCCATGGGAAAGCGGTTCCAATCCTTGCGTGTCGGCCCCTATATCGACGAGACGATGGCGCTCGCGTCGCTGTCACGCGTTAGAGCGGCCGGGTTTAGCGGCGCGCAACTCGTCCGCAGCGCCGGGTTTTAAAAGGTGCTTTCAAGGAGTGATAGGACGCGATCAATGAACGCAATAAAATTTGCAACTCTCGCAGCCTTTGCATCAATCGCCGCGTTCGCCGCGGCCAGAGCCGAAGTGGCGACGGCCGCCGCTAACGCAATCATCATGGATTTTGAGACCGGCGCCGTCCTCTATGAGAAGGACGCCGATCGGCCGGTTGGGCCGTCATCCATGAGCAAGCTGATGACGGTCGCAATCGTTTTCGAGAAACTCAAGGCAGGCGAACTTAAGCTGACCGACGAGTTTGCGGTCACGGAAAAAGCGTGGCGCATGCAGGGTTCCAAGATGTGGACCCGCGTCGACACGAAGATCCCGCTTGAGGCGCTGCTCCAGGGGGTCATCGTGCAATCGGGGAACGACGCCTGCATTGTGATTGCCGAGGGCGTATCCGGAACTGAAGAAGCCTTCGCCGATCTCATGACGAAGAAGGCCCGCGAATGGGGGATGAAAAACTCGACATTCGTGAATTCGACCGGCTGGCCGGACGAACACCACAAAATGAGCACGCGGGATCTCGCCATCCTCGCGCGAAAGATCATCAAGGACTATCCGGATTATTACAACTACTTCGCCGAGCGCGAATTTACTTGGGAGAAAATCCGCCAGCCGAACCGCAATCCGCTGCTTTTCAGCTTCAAAGGCGCCGACGGACTCAAGACTGGGCATACGGAGGAAAACGGTTACGGCCTGGTCGGGTCGGCGGTCGTCAACGGCGAGAGGCGGATTATTGTCTTGAACGGACTCGGCTCGGAAAAGGAGCGCGCCGTGGAATCGGAGCGGATGATGCGGATCGCGTTCAACGAATACGCCAAGCGAACGCTTTATGACGCGGGAGACGTTGCGGGCGACGCGCTCGTATTCGCCGGCAAGGACGCGACCGTACCGCTTGTGACGTCGGAACCGATTTCGATGATCATAAACCGCTCCGCCGCCGATAAGGTCGGCGCCAAGATCGTCTACGAGGGGCCGGTGGCCGCGCCGATCGCCGAGGGGCAGCAGATCGGCTACCTCCGCGTTAACGTTGACGGCGGCGATGCGCGCGAGTTTCCGCTTTACGCCGGCAGGGCGGTGAAGGCGATCGGTCCTCTTGGGCGGATCGCGCTTGCGGCTAAAACGCTCATCATGGGCAAGCCGGCGGCGGACGGCGGAGACGCCTCATCGGCCCAATAGATGATCAACAAGAGTCGCGGGTTCTTTATCAGTTTTGAGGGCGTTGACGGCGCCGGAAAGTCGACTCAGATCGGCAAGCTTGCGGATTACCTTCGCGCCCGCGGCATAATCGTGCAAGTCACGAGAGAGCCCGGCGGCACCATTAACGCCGAGGCGATCCGTAGGCTGATTGTTGAGGGCGATGCGGAACGCTGGAGCCCGCTTTCGGAAGCGCTGTTGATGTATGCGGCGCGCGCGGACCATCTTGATCGCGTCATAAGGCCTGCCCTTTCCCGAGGCGAAATCGTCATTACGGATCGATTTGCGGACTCGACGGCGGCCTATCAGGGAATCGCCGGCGGTCTCGGCGAGGATGCGGTCCGATCCCTGCATCGGGCCGTCGTCGGCTCTGACGATCCCGACCTGACGCTCATTC
>JACADX010000138.1 GCA_013389125.1 Parvularculaceae bacterium
ATGTCGTCGACATGCGCGCGGTTGAAGACCTGTCCCGGCTTCACGATGCGCTGTGCGCTCCCGGCGCGAATGGCGTCGAACGCCGATCGGCCGGGACCGTATATGCCAGGCAGCCTGAAAATGACGACGGGAACGCCCGTCGAAGCGCCGAGCGCGCGCCACTGGCTTTCAGCATGTATTCGGTTTTTTGCGCGCTCGGAAGTCGCGCGGATCGGCGCCCGCTCATCGACGATCGCGCCGCCATGATCGCCGTAGACGCCATTCGACGAGAGATAGCCGATCCAGGAAATCCGCCGCGCATTGCGAGACAGGCCCGCCTCCGCAGCGGCGAAAGCCGGACACCCGTCCTCATCCGGCGGCGTCGATATGAGGATCGCGCGCGTTCCGCCGAAGGCGCGCGGTCCAAGGACGCCGCCTTCCCAATCGATCGGTTCGACGCCTTCCAAGGCGAGCGCCGCCGCAGTTTCGTCGGCGCGGGCGGTTCCCGCGATTTTCCATCCCTCAGCCATGAGCCGCCGGGCGAGGCGGCGCGCAACATATCCGTAACCGAGGCAAAGAAGACGTTTATCAGCCACTCACGACATCCTGATCCGCCGCCCGTCGTCGCATCTTAACGGCGCCCGAATTCAAGGTTTAGAAATATGGCGCGGCGATGATCGGGAAAAGACGGCGGAGCCGCGGGAGGCGCTTATGCATCGCTTGTTTGTCGCGATTTCGCTCCCCGACGCCGTGACTGACGCTCTTGTCGACCTGCAGACCGGCATGCGCGGCGCGCGCTGGCTTCCTGAGGAAAACTTCCATCTGACGCTCGCTTTCATCGGCGAGGTCGACCGGCACGGCTTTGACGAGATCGCGCTCGCGCTCGGCGGCCTTGCGGCGCCGCGCTTCGATCTGCGCCTCAAAGGCTGCGGCTTTTTCGGCGATAGGAAGCCGCGCGCGCTCTGGGTCGGCGCCGAAGGAAACCCCCAACTCGCGCATCTCCAGTCGAAGGTCGGGGTTTGCCTCGCGCGCGCCGGTTTCGCGCTCGACAAGCGCAAATTCACGCCGCATGTGACGCTGGCCTATTTGAACGGCGTCCAGCAGGAGGCTGCAGCCGCCTATTGCGCCGTCAACGGATTGTTTTCGGCGGGACCGTTCGCAGTCGACGAGTTTCATCTCTTCGAGTCGCATCTTGGCTCGGAAGCGGCGCATTACGAAATTGTCGATAGCTTTCCGCTTTCGACGCCGGCCGCGGCGGAAATCAGGGCGGGCTGATTGGCGTCATCGCGATGCGGCCGAATTCGCGCTCATCGCCCGCTCTTGTCGAATCGCGCGAGAAATCCCTCGGCTCCCGCCTCCAGCAAATCGAGCACATGCTCGAAACCGTCGGGGCCGCCGTAATAGGGGTCGGGCGTTTCGCGCGTTCCGCCGCCCGCGTCGTCGAGAAAGAGCCTGATGTCGCAAACGCGATCGGGCGGCGCGATGCGATGAAGGTCGGCGCGGTTGCGCATGTCCATCGCCAGCAGGCGATCGAACTCATAGAAGTCGGCGACGGCGACCTTCTTCGCACGATGCGCGGTGAGGTCGTAACCGCGCCGCGCGGCGGCGCGGACCATGCGGGGATCTGCGCCCTCGCCCTGATGCCAGCCGCCGGTTCCCGCCGATTCGACGTGGAGAGCGATCCCGCGCGCCGCGGCCTTGGCGCGCAACACCGCCTCCGCCGCCGGCGAACGGCATATGTTGCCGAGACAGACAAGCAGTATTCGCGTCATCGCCGCCAACAATTATGTGATCGGCGGCCGCTGTTGCAACGCCTCACGACGCGGTATCGTGCGCGCTTCGTTTTCCGAAAGGCCCTGCAATGCAATTCACGCCGTCATCCGTCGCTTTCGCGGAAGTCGACCAGATGTTCCGCGCGCTTAACGCCATTCTCGACAAGGCCGCCGCTCACGCCAAGTCGGCCAATGTAGACGACGCGGTCTATACGGGCTGGCGCCTCGCGCCGGACATGTTCACGATGGCGCGTCAGGTTCAGATCGCCTGCGACATCGCGGTGCGCGGCTTCACGCGCCTCGCCGGCGCCGAGCCGCCGTCGTTTCCCGATGTCGAGACGACCTTCGCGCAATTGAAGGAGCGCGTCTCGAAAGCCCACGCGCATATCAAGGACGTCGACCGCGCGAAGATCGACGCGAACCCCGACGCCGACATCACGGTGCCGATGCGCGACCAGTCGCTGACGATGAAGCGCCATCAATATCTTTTGAACTGGGTGCTGCCGAACGTCTATTTCCACGTGACGGCGGCGTACCTCAACCTTCGAAACGCCGGCGTGCCGCTCGGCAAGGCGGATTTTCTCGCGCGTTGATCGCGCCGACGCGCATCGTCGCGCTGACCGGCGCCGGAATCTCCGCCGATTCCGGCGTCTCGACGTTTCGCGACAGGGACGGCGTCTGGTCGAAATACGACTGGCGGGAAGTTGCGACGGCCGAGGGCTTCGCGGCGAACCCCGCCCTCGTTCATGCATTTTACAACGCCCGGCGCGCCGGCGTCGCCGCCGCGCGGCCGAATGCGGCGCATGAAGCGCTTGCGCGGCTTGAGGCGCAATTCAGCAACCGGTTGACGCTCGTCACGCAGAACGTCGACGACCTTCACGAGCGCGCGGGCTCGCGGCGCGTCATTCACATGCATGGCGAACTTCAAAAGGCGCGCTGCACGGCCTGCCTTTCCGTTCATCCGTGGCCGCACGACTTGGCGGTTGAGACGCCCTGCCCCGCCTGCGGCAGGGACCGCGTTTTGCGCCCCGACGTCGTCTGGTTCGGCGAGTTCCCGATGTTCATGGACGAGATCGCCGCGGCGATATCGCAGGCCGACCTCTTCGTCGCCATCGGAACCTCGGGGAGCGTCTACCCCGCAGCCGGCTTCGTCGCCGAGGCGAGCGCGCAAGGGATTCCTACAATCGAGCTTAATCTCGAGCCGTCTGAAAACGCCTTCGCCTTCGCTAATGCGCGCTACGGCCGCGCGAGCGAGATCGTGCCCTTATGGGTCGACGAGATTCTGGGGAAAGCGCGTTGACTGGCGCCGTCAGCGCGTGAACTGAACCGTGACGCGCTTGCCGAACTCCATCTGCGGCTGCCCGTCGATCCTTCGCGGCGAAAACCGCATGCGGTAGGCGGTCG
>JACADX010000049.1 GCA_013389125.1 Parvularculaceae bacterium
ATACAATGCACGGACTTGTCCCGCGCGCCGCTCTTCCAAACCTTCGGGAACATCCGTTCCGCGAGTACGAGACCCCGCGCCCCTAAAAGCTCAAGGGACGCGGGGTTTCGGGGTTTAAGCCGTAGGCGGAGCAAAGGGCCGGCGGGAAGAAAGCCCTCAAATCCCGATGACGTCGCGCATGCGGAACCATGTCATGCCCATCGCGAGCAGGGGATTGCCGACAAGGGTCGCCGCGGGAATGCGAAAGTGACGCACCGCCTCGAAGAGGTCGATGTCCGCCGTTTTCGCCTCGATCGCGTCCGCGAGAATTTCGCCGGCGATGTGGCTGCAATTGACGCCGTGGCCGGAATAGCCTTGCGCGTAATAGAGATTGTCGCGCAGCTTTCCGATCAGCGGCACGCGATTTAGCGGGATGCCGATCGCGCCGCCCCAGGCGTAGTCGACTTTGACGTCGCCAAGCTGCGGCAGGATGCGTTTGAGGCGCGGCAAGAGCGAGCCTTCGATGTCGATGATCTCGCGATTGGAATAGGTGCAGCGCCCGCCGAACAAGAGCCGGTCGTCGCTTGTCCGGCGAAAATAGTCGAGCACCCAGTTCGCGTCACAGACGCCGAGATTGTCCGGAAGCGCGTCGCGCGCGCGTTCCGGCCCGAGTCGTTCCGTCGCGATCATGAACGTCTGCGCCGGAAGCATGGCGCCGCGGAGCGTCGATTGCGCGAGCTTGTGATAGGCGTTGCCGGCGAGAATGGCGAATTTCGCGCGAACGGAACCTGCCGCCGTCCGGACGACCGGCGCCGCGTCGCCGTCAATCGAGGAAACCTCGGTTCGCTCAAAGATGCGAACGCCGAGCTTTTCCGCCGCCTGCGCCTCGCCAAGACAGAGATTGAGCGGGTGGCAGTGCGCGCCGCGGCGGTCGATGAGCCCGCCGCAATAGGCGTCGGTCGCGACATGCGCGCGGAGCGACGTGTCGTCGAGAAGTTCGAAGTGATCGGCGCCGAGGGCTTTTTCGGCTTCGTATTCCGCGGCGAGCGCGCGCTGCTGTTTCGCGTTCGCGGCGACCGTGATCGACCCGCGCGCATAATCGCAAGCGATTTCGTACTTCGCGATGCGCTCTTCGATGATGTCGTGGCCGCGATATTTCGTACGGCGCAGGAAGCGGACGCCGTCTTCGCCGAGCTGTTTCGCCATTTCGCCTTCGCCGGACCAGCCGGCGAGAACCTGCCCGCCATTGCGCCCCGAAGCGCCCCAGCCGATGCGGTTCGCCTCAAGCAGGATGACGCTGCGACCGCGCTCGGCGAGCGTCAAAGCCGCTGAAACGCCGGTAAAGCCGCCGCCGATGACGCAGATGTCGGCTTCATGTTCGCCGGCGAGCGGCGGCCGCTCGCGCGAAGGGTTCGCCGTCGCCGCGTACCACGACCGCACATGTTCGCCCGCCGCCGTCATCTTCAAAACGTCGAAAGATAGCTGTCGTATTCGACATCGGTGACGCGCCGGTCGATCGTCGCCATTTCCTGCCGCTTCAAGGCGGAGAAGACGCGCGTCACCATTGCGCCGAAGGCCGGCGCGAGAACGCCGCCCGCCTGAAACGCGTCGAGCGCGGCGCGCCAGCCGAGCGCGAGTTTCGGCGCGTCGGATTTGTAGGCGTTGCCTTCGAGCGCCGGCGGCGGCGCCAGCTTCTTCTCGACGCCGTGGAGCGCGCCGGCGAGGAGCGCGGCGAGCACGAGGTAGGGGTTGGCGTCGGCGCCGGCGACGCGATGCTCGAAGCGCCTGTTCGCGCCCGTGTCGGTCGGTATGCGGATCGCCGCCGTTCGGTTTTCATAGCCCCAGGTCGCCCGCGTCGGCGCGTGCGATCCCTCCTGGAAACGGCGCCAGGAATTGAAATGCGGCGCGAAGAAAATCATCGCCTCCGCCGCCGTTTCGATGAGGCCGGCGATCGCCTCAAGGAAGAGCCTGCTTCCCTTCTCGCCATCGCCGTCGAACGCGTTTGCGCCCTTGTCGTCAAGCATGCTCATGTGAACATGCATGCCGTTGCCGGGAAGGTCGCCGAAGGGTTTCGCCATGAACGAGGCGAGGAGGCCATGCCCCGCCGCAACGCCCTTGATCGCGCGTTTTAGCTGAACCGATTGATCGGCGGCCCTTAAGACGTCTTTCTGATGCTTGAGGTTCACTTCAAACTGGCTCGGCCCCGCCTCGATGACGGCGGCGTCGAGCGGCAGGCCTTGCGCGTCGCAGGCGGCGTAAAGGTCGGCGAAGAAATCGGCGTAGGCGTCAAGCTCGCTCATCGCGTAGACGCGGCCGTCGACGACGCGGCGGCCGGAAAATTTCGAGGCCGGCGTCAGCGGCCGGCCGAGGTCGTCCGATTTTCCGGAGAGGAGGTAGAATTCAAGCTCGATCGCCGCGACCGGGTGAAGACCCTTCGCCGCGAGCCGCCGCTGCATCTCGGATAGAAGCTGCCGCGGATCGGCGAGGAAGGCCCCGCCATCCGCCTCCGCCATCATCAACTGGACCTGCGCTGTCTTCTCCTTCGCCCATGGCGTCGGGACGAGCCCCGGTTCGAGCGGCAGGCAGACGCCGTCCTGATCGCCAGTGTCGACGACAAGTCCGTTGTCGAAAACGTCTGTTCCCCAGATATCGACGCCGATCAGCGACCGCGGCAGCCTGAGGCCGCCTTCGAAAAGCTTCATCGCGCTCTTCGCCGGCAGGCGCTTTCCGCGCGCGACGCCGTTAAGGTCGACGAGAAAGGCGTCGATGAATCGGAGATCGTCCGCGGAGGCCAGAAACGCCCGCGCCGCGTCGGCGAGTTTCCTGTCGGCGACGGCCTTCATGTCAGCCCTTCTTGAGGTCGCGGAGCGTCAGATCAAGCGCCTTCCTGACTCGCACGAAGAGCTCATCGATCTCGGCGTCGCTGATGACAAGCGGCGGGCAAAGGAACATCGTCTCGCCGACCGCACGCATGACGACGCCCGAGTCAAAGCAATGGCCGCGGCAGATGACGCCGGTCGCGCCGGAGGCCGAATAGCGTTCGCGCGTTTCCTTGTTCTTGACGAGTTCGACCGCGCCGAGAAGGCCGACGCCGCGCGTCTCGCCGACCAGCGGATGGTCCTCAAGCGCCTTAAGACCCGCCTGGAATCGCTTCGCCGCCGCCGCGCCGCGCGGGCCGACGAGGCCCATTTCGGAGATCAGTTCGATATTGCGGATCGCGACCGCGCAGGCGACGGGATGGCCGGAATAGGTGTAGCCGTGCGCCATTTCGGAATTTGATTCGATGATCGGCCTCGCGACGCGCTCCGAAAGCGCGACGGCCGAAAGCGGCTGATAGCCGCTCGTCATGCCTTTCGCCATCGTCATGATGTCGGGCGCGACTCCGTAAGTCTCGCATCCGAACCAGTTTCCGGTGCGCCCGAAGCCGCAGATGACTTCATCCGACCAGAAGAGAATATCGTATTTCCGGCAGATCTTTTCGATTTCCGGCCAATAGCCCTCGGGCGGCGTCATCAGCCCGCCTGCGCCCATCACCGGTTCGCCGACGAACGCCGCGACATTCTCGGGGCCAAGCTCGAGAATCTTGTCTTCAAGCGCTTTCGCGCAGCGATGCGCGAATTCGCGTTCGGTTTCGCCGCTTGCGCCGTATTGATAATAGCACGGCGTCGGGCCGACATGGTGGAAGCGGGGCAGGGGAAGGTCGAAGATCCCTTGCATGAACGGCAGGCCGGAAAGGCTGGCGCCGCCGATCGTTGATCCGTGATAGGCGCGCTGGCGGCTGATGATCGCCTTCTTCGCAGGCTTGCCCATCAGGTTCCAGTAATACCAAATGAGCTTGATCGCGCTGTCGACGGCCTCGGACCCGGAAGAGGAGAAGAGGAGCTGGTTGACGCCCGGCGGCGTCTTCGTCGCGATGAGCGCGGCGAGCTCGGCGGCGTAGGGCGTCGTCGTCTGGAAGAAGAGGTTGTAATAGGAGAGCTTCTTCAGCGTGTCGTAAGCGACGCGCGAAAGGTCTTCATTGCCGTAGCCGAGCTGCACGCACCAAAGACCCGCCATGCCGTCGAGGATCTTGTTGCCCTCCGAATCATGGATGTAGACGCCTTCCGCGCGCGTTATGACGCGCGGACCCTTGGCGCGCAGGTCATGATGCGTCGTGAACGGGTGAAGGTGGTTTGCGCTGTCGAGTTCGCGGATGTGCCGCGTGTAGTTGGACGTCGTCATCAGGGCTCCCAAAGCTCAGACATTGGTCATCAGGAAACGCACGTCCCAGGGGCTGAGGACGGCGGACCGATGTTCGTATTCGGAACGCTTGATGCTCGAGTACGTGTCGACGAAACTGTCGCCGAGCACGCGGCGCAGCGCCGCCGACTTCGAAAAATTGTCGACGCCTTCCATCAGCGATTTCGGCAGCGGGCGCTCCCGATCCTGATAGCCTTCGCCGACATATTCCTCGCGCGGTTCGATCTTTTCGAGCATGCCGATGAGCCCGCAGGCGAGCGACGCGGCGACGCCGAGGTAAGGGTTGATGTCGGCGCCCGGAATGCGGTTCTCGACGCGGCGCGCCTCAGGGCTCGACGCCGGAACCCGAAGGCCCACCGTGCGGTTCTCGCGGCTCCAATGGGTCGTCGTCGGCGCGCTCATGAACGCCTCGAACCGGTTGTAGGAGTTCGTATAGGGCGCAAGCAGCGGCATCGCCGCGGGAAGGTAGGCCTGCATGCCGCCGATGAACCAGCGGAAGAGATCGCTGTCCGACCCGTCGGCGTTCGCAAAAACGTTTCGCCGCGACTTGCTGTCTATGACGCTCTGATGGAGATGTATCGAGGAGCCGGAGTTGTCGGAATAGGGCTTGGCCATAAACGTCACGAAAAGATCGTGGCGGAGCGCAACCTGGCGCGTCAGGCGCTTGAAGAGGAACATCTGGTCGGCGACGCTCATCGCCTCATTGTGGCGGATGTTCACCTCGAATTGGCAGGGGCCGTCTTCGTGAATGAGCGTATCGAGATCGACGCGCTGAATTTCGCAGAATTCGTAGATTTCCTCCCACAGCTTGTCGAACTCGTCGATGGCGTCGAGGCTGTAGACGTTCTGTCCGAATTCGGGGAGGCCGGAACGCCCGCCCGGCGCGCGCGGTTCGATGATGACGTCGCTGAAGCGGTCGATCAGATAGAATTCGATCTCCGGCCCGACGATCGGCGTCCATCCGTGCTCGGCATATTGCTCGACGACGCGGCGCAGCACTTGCCGCGGCGCGATCGGCGTCGGCGCGCCCTGGTCCGTCATGCTGTCGCAGATGAGGCTCGCGGTCGGATCGCTGTTCCACGGCGCAAGGTGGATCGTCGAGAGGTCCGGAACCATGACGAGGTCGCGCTCGGTCGTGACGACGGCGTTCGAGAAGATGATCTCGCCGTGGACGCTGATGGCGTAAACCGTTTCGGGGATCCGGAGGCTCTTGTTCTTGATGCCGCTGAGGAAAAGCGCCGGCGTCATCGTCTTGCCGCGCGCCGCGCCCGTGAGGTCCGGCACGAGGCAGGCGACGTCCTGGACGCGATGGCGCCGGAGCCAATCTTCGAGTTCTTTAAAGTCCATTGTTTCCGCCTTGAGCCGCCCGATGGAGAGGGCCGCCCTTGACCTTTTACTCCCGCCGGTGCGGCCCGATGCGCGGCGGCCGGTCACAGCGCTCCGGCCCGGCGCGATCCTGGTGCGCCGCGCGGGAAGACGGCGGCGCAAGGAGAATGTGATCACGATTACCGGGCCGCGCGGCCGCCGGCAAGGGGGGCGAAAATCCTTGAAGATTCAACTGGAAGGCGCGAGTATGCGGCGCAAGGGTCCCTTAACCTTGGAAGGCGGCTCACGGCGTTGAAACGCGGTTTCGCTCGTCACCGGCCCCTGCCCGCCGCCGCCCCGCCGCAATCGGCGCGGGGAAAGCGCCGCGCGCCCGTCGTTCACGAAGAAGTCTATGCGCGCCTTAAGCGAGCGATCATCGACGGCCAGCTTGCGCCGGGGCGGGCGTTGTCGGTCCGGACGCTTGCCTCGCAGTTTTCCGTGAGCGCGATGCCGGCGCGCGAGTCGATCCGCCGCCTTGTCGCGCTCGGCGCGCTCGAAATGACTCCGACGCGGCGGATCATGATTGCGCGCATGACGCCGTCGAAGGTCGAAGAGCTGACCGATGCGCGCCTGCCTCTCGAAGCGCGGCTCGCCGTGCGCGCTCTCGAGCGGACTGCGGCGAACCTCCGCAAACGCGAGGCGCTCATCGCGCGCCTTTCAAAGATCGACATGCGCCTTGATCGGGCGATCGAGCGCGGCGATGTCGGCGCCTATTCGAAGGCGAACAGCGACTTTCACTTCGCGCTCTATGCGGCGGCGGAGGCGCCGGCGCTGCTTGGCGTCGTCGAGGGACTCTGGCTGCAGATCGGCCCCTTCATGCGCGTCGTCATAGAGCGTCTTGGCGCCTCGACGATGGTCGATCAGCACAAGGAAGCGATCGACGCGCTCGCCGCCGGCGACGCGAAAAAGCTCGAAAATGCGATACGCCTCGACATTCTCGAAGGCATGTCGAAGATCGGCGAGGCGAGCGGGAAGGTTTGACCTGCGTCAACGCGCTTGCGGCGGCCGGACGCCAAACTGCGACTATTGAAACGAGGGCGGACGAGCTGCCGCGATGAAATCAATCTGCATCATTGACGGACATCCCGATAAGGCCCGGAAGCATCTTTGCCATGCGATCGCGGACGCCTATGCAAAGGGCGCGCGCGGCGCAGGGCGCCAAACGTCGCGCCTTGATCTGGCGACGCTTTACATTCCCTTCGTTCGCGTTCCGGCGGACTTCGCAAAGCCGCCGCCGAAAGCGATTCTCAATTGCCAGAAAGCGGTGAAAGCGGCCGACCATCTCGTCGTCGTCTATCCGCTGTGGCTCGGGTCGATGCCGGCGCTGGTCAAAGCGTTTTTTCGAGCAGCTTGCGAGAAACGAATTCGCGATCGGCGCAAACGAAAAGGGCGGATGGCCGCGCAAGATGCTGAAGGGAAAATCCGCGCGGGTCATCGTCACCATGGGGATGCCGAGCGCCGCCTACAAAATCTTCCTCGGCGCGCACGGCGTGAAGAGCTTTGAAAGCGCGGTTCTCGGCATGTCCGGCTTCAAGCCGATCCGCGAGACGCTGATCGGCGGCGTCGGCGCATGGAGCGATCAGCGCGCAAACGCGCTCCTTGCGCGTATCGAGGCGATGGGCGCAGCGGCGAAGTAGCCTGCTCTATTCGCGGACGAAGACCTGTTCGCCGGCAAACCACGTTTCGAGGACCTGCGTCTCGCTGATGGCCTTCGCCTCGCCCGACGCGGCAAGATCGAACACGTCCTGGTCCACAACGATGAAGTCCGCCTTCTTGCCGCGCTCAAGCGAGCCGACGATGTCGCCCTGTTTGAGCGCGCGCGCCGCGTTGATCGTATAGGCGTCGACGGCGTCGAAGATGGACAGTCTTTCCGAAAAGTTGAGCGGGCCTGCGTCGAAGATGTCGCGAGCGACGGCGCCTTCGATGTTCGTGAACGGCCGCGGATCGCGCGTGTCGACCGGCGCGTCGGAGCCGGCGATGATAACGCCGCCCGCCTTGCGGATTGATTCCGCCGGGTAGACGTTGCGCAGGTAATAGCCATCCGGGTCGTAGATCCCGCGGGGGCCGTCGACGCGGTCGATGAACGGAATGTCCGAGAGGTCGTATTCGGGGTCGACCGTCGCCCAGGCGAAAGTCAGCGACGCGTAGGCGCCGAGCGCCTTGAAGCGCGCGACGTCTTCCGGCCGGACGAGCTGGAGATGCGTCACGATATGATGCGTCTTCGAACCGTGATCGGCTTGCGCGAATTCGATGGCGTCGAGCGCCGTCTTGACGGCGCGATCGCCGATCGCATGGATGTGGAAGGTGAAGCCGGCCTCGTCGGCGCGATTGACGTAGTCGCGGATGACGTCCTCGCGGTGCTGGAGCGTCCCGGCGCTCTTTAGACATTGCTGCGGGTGGAAGCCGTATCCTTTCATGAACGACGCCGGATCGGCGGGCTCGCCTTTTTCGGCGACCGCGCGCGCCTGCGCGCAGGCGTCCCCTTCGAGATCGACGTAGCCGGCGCCCCGCAATCCGTCGCCGTCATGCGCGAAGATCGGCTGCAGATAGTCTCGCGACAGCGCCGCATTCGGGAGGGTCGGCGGGACGGCGAGCGGATCGCCCTCCATCACGCTGTCGGCGAAGAGTTTCAGATAGTCGGCCTTGACGAGCGTCGAAGCCGAATATTTCTCGCGCAGCGCCTTTGCCTCCGAAAGCAGCGCATCGAAATCGACGACGCCGTCCTTCAAATACTTGCTCGGATCGAAATAGAGCGCCAGCGTCGCGCGGGCGTGAAACTCGCCGCGCGCCAGGAGTTCGTCGTAAATCCTGAACGTCTCCGGCCGGGCCGCCGCGTCCATGAACGACGTAATGCCGCGCGGCAGCGTCACCTCCATCATCCGGTCGCGCTGGGCGAGGCGTTTTGAGAGTTCAGCCTGTTCCATCGCCTCGATGTCGAGCCGGCCGTAAATATAGGTCTCCGTCAGCTTGCCGTTCGGCTCGCCCGAGGCGTCGACGCCGACATACTGCGCGAGATCTGCGAAATCCGATTTGAGCGTCTTCGCCGTAAGGCCGACGACTTCGCCCCTCGCGTTCTTCGCCGTCGCGAGCGCCAGACTGTTGACCGCGAAATGATGGCCATCCGTGCCTTCGAGAAGCACGGGGTTTTTCGGCGCGCCCGCGTCGAGCGCGGCGCGAATCGTCTTGAACTTGACCCCAGGCTGGTTTCCGCGCTCGAACTCCCAGAGATCGACGTAAAGCCAGTCGCCCGGCGCGGGAGAGAAGCGGTCGACGCATCGCGAAACGAAAAACGAAAGCTCCTCGAGCGTCATCGGCTGCTTGTTGATCGAGCAGGCGTCGACCTGCATCGCGCCGACCGGATGAAGATGCGCGTCGTGAAGGCCTGGAAGGACGAGCCGGCCGCCGAGTTCGACGCGCTTCGTCGCCGCGCCGGCGTAATCGCCCGCCTTGTCCGACGAGCCGACATAGAGAATTTCGTCGCCGCGGATCGCCATCGCTTCGGCGAAGGAGCGATCCTTGTCCGCCGTGTAGATCTTGCCGCCGGTTAGCACGACATCGGCCGGCTCCCCGCCGACGCCGGCGCAGGCGGCGAGGGCGAGCGCGGCAAGCGTCGACGCCATTCGCCGCGTGCGAACCGCTCTCATGATCGCCGATGATAAGGCGGCTTTGCGCATTTCCATGTCGTTCGCCCCGATTGTCCCGCGCCGCAGCGGCGCGTATGCATCTCAATGGATCGGCGGCGAAATGGCAACGGGGCGCTCTTGCAGGTCGATGAGCTTTTGAAGCGCGGCTTTGCGGCCCTCGAGGAAGGACGCCCGCGCGAGGCGGCCGAATTCTGCCGAAAGGCGATCGCGGCGGACCCCTTGAAGGTCGAAGCGCATTTTCTTGTCGGGCTCGTCGCGCTCGACATGAACGATCTCAAAACCGCGACCCGCGGCTTCGGATCGGTGACGAAGCTTGATCCCGGTCACGCCGCCGCCTTCGCCCAGCTTGCGCGCATCTTCATGCGCATGGGACAGCCGGCGCGCGCCGAAAGAGCGCTCATGGAGGCGAAGCGCGCGGGCGTCAACGAAGCGCCGGTCGCCGATCTTGTCGGCGTCGTCTCGTCTCTCCTCGGCGATCAGCGCGAGGCGGAAAAATGGTATCGGCTCGCCTGCGAGAAGGCGCCCGAAAGCGCCGCGTTCGCGGTCAATCTCGCGACCGCGCTCATATTCCTCGGCGAGATCGTCGAAGCGAAAGAGGTCCTAGAGCGCATCCTCAGCCGCGATGCGACAGTTGCGCACGCGCAATGGCTCTATTCGTCCCTCGTGAAGGCCGACTCGCCGGATCGAGCGCGGAAGCTCGCGGCGCGGGCGGCGACGGCGGACCGGTATTCGGCGGCCTTTCTTTATTACGCCGCCGGAAAGGAATTCGAGGATTGCAGCGCCTGGGACGAGGCCTTCGCCGCGTTCGACGCCGGCGCGCGCGCCAAGCGATCGCTCGTCGATTATGACGAGGCTGCGGAAGCGGCGACGTTCGACACGCTCATGGCGACATTCACGCCGCAATGGGCGGCGCAGGAACGCGAGGGCTCAAAGGATCCGTCGCCGATTTTCGTCGTCGGCCAGCCCCGCACCGGAACGACGCTCATTGAACGGATCATTTCGAGCCATTCATTGGTCGAATCCGCCGGCGAACTGCAGCAATTCGGCCTGTCGGCGCGGCGCCTGACGCCTGACGCGGAACCGGCGCGGTTTTCAGCCGCCAATGTCCGCAAATGGGCGTCGCTCGATTTCAAAGCGCTCGGCGAGGAGTATCTGCGCGTGACGAAGCCGATGCGCGCCGGCGCGCCGCGCTTCGTCGACAAGCTTCCGAACAACTACCTTCATATCCCGCTCATCATCGCCGCTCTGCCGAACGCGAAGATCGTGCATCTGACCCGCGATCCGATGGACGCCTGTTTCGCAAGCTTCAAGCAGCTTTTTGCGGACGCCTACTTTCATTCCTACGACCAGGAGGAATTGGCGCGCCATTACATCCGCTACGCGATGCTCATGGAGCATTGGCGGCGGATCTTTCCGGGCCGGTTCCTCGATATTTCCTATGAAGCGACGGTCGCCAATCTCGAGCCGCAGGCGCGCCGCCTTATCGCTTATCTCGGCCTTTCCTGGGAAGACGCCTGCCTCGCCTTCCATGAACGCGAAGGGGCGGTTGCGACCGCGAGCGCCGTGCAGGTCAGGGAAAAGGCGCATACGCGATCAATCGGTCGCTGGCGGCGGTATGAGCGGAGCCTGAGCCCGCTCCGCAATGCGCTTTCGGCGGCGGGTGTGGTCTTGTGATCACGATTCGGAAGGCGCCGCACCGCACAAGCGCGCTCCGACGCGCCCTCAAAGCGTTGTCAGCCGAAGCGATCACCCTGTAAGATTCGGTCTGGTTCCGGGAGGTCGGCGGGGCGGGGAGCCGTCGGCGGCAACTGAGGAGGACGTCATGCGCGTTGCGGCGAAGCGGGCTTCACTGAAAAGAGCGTTTCTTGCCGGCGGATCCGCGATCGCGGCGGCGGTCGGACTGTCTGTCCCCGCGGCGGCGCAGGACGATGAGATCATCGTCACCGCGCAAAAGCGCGCTGAATCGATTCAGGATGTTCCCCTCGCGATCACCGCCTTCGCCGGCGAGTTCGTCCGCGACGTCAATCTTGACGACGTCAAGGATCTTGTGACGTTCACCCCAGGCGTCACCGGCAACACCTTCGACAGTTTCATCGACTACATCAACGTTCGCGGCATTTCGACAAACGACTTCGGAGTCGGCGGCGATCCTTCCGTGCCGTTCTTCAAGAACGGCTTTTATCAGGGCCGCAACGGCGCGGTCGTGACGACGCTCTACGACGTCGAGCGCGCCGAAGTGCTGCGCGGCCCGCAAGGGTTCCTCTTCGGCCGCAACGCCATCGGCGGCGCCTTCAACATCATCACCGCGCGCCCTGACCTCGACGGTTTCGGCGGCTACGCCGAGATCGACGTGGGCGAAAGCGGCCGCGTGGTCGGCGAGGCCGCATTGAACGTTCCGCTGTCGGAGAGATTCGGGGTGCGGCTCTCGGGCTACGCCGGCAAGGAAGACGGTTATGTCGACAATCTCTTTTATCCGAACGCCGATCCGCTGGTCGGCTTCCGCAAGGGCGCCGGGCGCCTTTCGGCGCTCTATGAGGACGGCGGATTTGACGCGCTTTTGACCGTCGAAATTGAGAAGCGCAACCAATCGGGCTCCGTCTATCGCGCGACCGAACTCGGCGACAGCTGGAACAATCTTGTCTCGCTTTTCGGCGTTTCGATGCGCGGGAACGGGCGCGACATCGACAGCGATCTGGGGCTCGGCGAGGACGACGACGCCGACATTTTCAGCGCCGGCCTGACGCTCAACATTCCCGTCGGCTCGATGACTTTCACCTCGCTCACCGGCTACAAGAAGCACGATTACGTCTACGCCGAGGACTTCGACGGCACGCCGCTCAACATCAACGATTACGCGCAAGATCAGGAGGGCGAGTATTTCGAGCAGGAGCTGAGGCTCGTCTCGGACGACGAAGGCCCGTTTTCCTGGTATGTCGGCGCTTCCTATTACGATGAGAACATCGACGTCCTCTTCTCCCAGCACGGGAATGAGGACCTCATGTGCAATTTCTATCTCAACTATTACGGCTTCACGGACTGTTCGGACTATTTCGCCTATTACGGCTACGTCTTCACGCCGAGCCCCGACGACCTTCTCGAGCGGAACCGCGTGCGCGGCCGCTATCACGGCTGGGCGGCTTATATCGACACGACCTACAAGTTCTCCGA
>JACADX010000144.1 GCA_013389125.1 Parvularculaceae bacterium
CATAAGGACCCCGGAAGAAAAGGCCCGCGAACTCTGGCGTCATCCGAAGGAAACGCTCGCATTTTTCGGGGTCGAGCCGACAATGACCATCGTTGAAGTCTGGCCGGGCGCGGGCTGGTACGCGAAGATCCTTGCGCCCTACCTCAAGAGCGGGGGCGGCGTTTACCATGCGGCGCATTTTGATCCGGAGTCGGACGCGCGCGCGGCCGCCGCCGTTGATCAGTTCAGGGCGGATTTCTCGGACAAGACGGTTTTCGGCGACGTTCGCGTGAGCGCGCTTGGCGCGGGTCCGATCGCGCCGCCGGAAAGCGCCGACGTCGTCCTCACATTCAGAAACGTCCACAACTGGCTCGCAAGCGACGACGCGGAAGCGCATTTCCGCGCCTTTTACGCCGCATTAAAGCCAGGCGGCGTCCTCGGCGTCGTCGAGCACCGCGCCAATGAGGACTGGGACGACGAAGACGGCGCGACAGGCTATGTGAAGGAATCGACGGTGAAGGCGCTCGCCGAAGCGGCAGGCTTTGTCTTTGAAGCGTCGTCGGAAATAAACGCCAATCCGCGCGACACCAAGGATCACCCGTTCGGCGTCTGGACGCTCCCGCCCGTCCGGCGGTCGTCAGCCTCGCCGGGCCAACCGGATCCGACCGTTGATCGCGCGAAATACGACGCCATTGGCGAAAGCGACCGCATGACGCTCAAATTCCGAAAGCCGCACGGGCAATGACTGACCCGCTCTTCGCCGCGGCCTCGGCCGCCTTCAGGCAGGGTTTCGGCGCGGTTCTCAAGATCGAGCCCGAGCTGGGCCCGCCGGTCTTCGTCGACGGCCGCGGAGAGGCTTGCGTTCTCAGCTTGGCGCCGCCCGCTGGCGACCCACAATGCGTCTGGCGCGCCCCTGTCGAAACTTTGCTGCGGGCCTTTGAGGGCGGCCGCGCGCTCGAAAGCGCGTACCTTTCAGGGCGCCTCAAAATATCCGGCGATATGAGCGTGATGGCGCGGCTCGATCTGGAGAGTTCGCGATAGCCGAGTTCATCCGCATTCCTTCAAATCCGGCGCCGGACGGGGGAGAAGCGATCGATTTTCAAGGCGCCGACGGCGGATATCTGCGCGCCGCGCTCTTCCCGACCGCGAACGCGCGCGCGAGCGTCGTGCTGATGGGCGGGCGCTCGGAGTTCATCGAGAAATATTTCGAGACGATCTCGGACCTCAAAACGCGCAGGTTCGGCGTCGCGACGATGGACTGGCGCGGACAGGGCCTTTCAGAACGGCTGCTGCCCGTGCGCGAGAAAGGGCATATCCAGGATTTCGGCGTCTTTCGGTCGGACTTGCGGCTCTTCGTCACTGCCGTCGTTCGAAAGCGTCTGCCGCCGCCCTATATCCTGCTGACGCATTCGATGGGCGGCGCGCCGGCGCTGCAGATGCTCGCGGACGGGGATGATTCCTTTTGCGCGGCCGTACTTTGCGCGCCGATGACGCGGCTTTTTGACGGTCTGATGCGGCGGATCGCCATCCGGCTGCTCGCGGCAGGCGCGACGCGCGTCGGCCTGTCGCGTCACGCGATTGCGGGCGTTAAGGAACACTCGATGGCGTTCGAAGGCAACAATCTGACCTCCGACCGCGCCCGCCACAGCCGGTTTCGCGACCTGCAATCAGCAGCGCCCAATGCGACGATCCGCGAGCCGACTTACGGCTGGGTGCGCGCCGCGATCGAGGCGATGGACGATCTTCACCGACCGGGCCGTTTCTCAAAGCTGAAAACCCCGGTCCTGATCGTTTCGGCCGAACATGATCGGCTTGTCCGGACGAGCGATCACCGCTGGATCGCGGCGCAGTCCCCGCTTATCGACTGCGTGACCATCAAGGACGCCCTCCACGAAATCCTGATGGAGCGCGACGAGATCCGCGCGCGGTTCTGGACGGCGTTCGATGCGTTCGTTGAACCGAAGATCGCGACTGCTGCGGAAATGACGCAGGCGTGAAAAACCGCCGCACCGCGCCACATCAAAGTCGCATCCCCGCCGCAAACGCGTTACATTATCCAAGCGAGTCGGCGGCGATGAATTCCCGTGAAAAGCGGGACCTTTAAGGACAATATTAAGCACCGCCGCATTAACCTTCTTCCAGCGTCGTCCGCCCGGCCGGCGGCGCCGGAAGGTCGCCCGTGGGGCAATGAGCCGGGCCGTCACTGTGACGGCGAGCGTGAGACGGAGCTGAAAGCGCAAAGAATTCAAGGCTGAAGTTCGAGTTAACCCGGGTTGCTCAATGGCGCGCGCGTCAGTCGAAGCGCCGGTTCTTCCGACGGAAGCGCCGGCTTGCACTGGAGGGTCCGGTCCCCACATTGGCGGTGTGAGGGGGCGGGATGTCGGACGCGACGCGTTGAGAGCGGAGCTGAAAGCGCGGTCGGCGGCCCGGGCGCGACAAAAGCAACGACGATGGGGCGGGGATCATGGCGATCCGCGCCTTTTTTATTTCCGGGCGCTTCTCGACGGCGACCGGTTTTTCGGCGGCGGCGGACGGCGCCTTTGAGGCGAGGCGCCAAACAAGGAAGTGAGCGTAACGATGACTGACAATCTCGACGTCTTTGATCTCTTCTCGGAGACCTACTCGCGCGTGAAGCAGGAATCGATGTCGCTTCGCGACTACCTGCTCGCCGCGCGCGACGATGCGATGCTTTACGCGTCGCCGGCCGAGCGCATGGTCAAGGCGATCGGCGAGCCGGACCTCATCGACACGTCGAAAGACCCGCGCCTCAGCCGCATCTTCTTCAACCGCACGATCAGGCGCTACAAGGCGTTCGACGGCTTTTACGGCATGGAAGACACGATCGAGCGGATCGTCTCCTACTTCCGGCACGCCGCCCAGGGTCTCGAAGAAAAGCGCCAGATCATTTATCTCCTAGGCCCGGTCGGCGGCGGAAAGTCCTCGCTCGCCGAGCGCCTCAAGGACCTCATGGAGGTCAATCCGATTTACGTCCTCAAGGCCGGAAAGGAGATATCGCCGGTCTTTGAAAGCCCCTTGGGGCTTTTCCAGTCGGAAGATCTCAAATCTCTGCTCGCCGACAAATACGGCGTCGAAAAGCGCCGCCTCATCAGCGTAATGAGCCCGTGGGCGGTCAAGCGCCTCGACGAATTCGGCGGCGACATTTCAAAATTCGAAGTCGTCCGCATCTTCCCGTCGAAACTCCGCCAGATCGCGATCGCGAAGACCGAGCCTGGCGACGAGAACAATCAGGATATTTCAGCGCTGACCGGCAAGGTCGACATAAGAAAGCTCGAGCACTTCAGCCAGTCCGACACTGACGCCTATTCCTATTCCGGCGGGCTGTGCCGCGCGAACCAGGGGCTTCTCGAATTCGTCGAGATGTTCAAGGCGCCGATCAAGGTTCTTCACCCTCTCCTCACCGCGACGCAGGAAGGCAATTACATCGGCACCGAATCCCTCGGGCCGATCCCCTTCAACGGCGTCATCCTCGCGCACTCGAACGAAAGCGAATGGATCCAGTTCCGCAACAACAAGAACAACGAAGCCTTCCTCGACCGCATCAGCGTCATCAAGGTTCCCTATTGCTTGCGCGTCAGCGAGGAGCGGCAGATCTATCAAAAGCTCCTGGCGGGCTCGGAACTCGCCAGCGCGCCTTGCGCGCCGGAAACGCTCGACCTTCTCGCGCGCTTCTCGGTCCTGACGCGCCTTAAGGAGCATGAGAATTCGAATCTCTATTCGAAGCTTCGGGTCTATGACGGCGAGAAGCTGAAAGATTCGGACCCGAAGGCGAAAACGATGCAGGAATATCGCGACGCCGCCGGGATCGACGAAGGCATGGACGGCGTGTCGACCCGCTTCGCCTACAAGGTGCTTTCCGAGACGTTCAATTTCGACACCGATGAGGTCGCCGCCGACCCGGTGCACCTCATGTACGTGCTCGAAAACGCCATCAAGCGCGAGCAGCACGCCGACGAAGTCGAGAAGAAATATCTCGAGTTCATCAAGGAGGACCTTTCCAAGCGCTACGCCGACTTCATCGGCAAGGAGATCCAGAAGGCCTATCTCGAAAGCTATTCGGAATACGGCCAGAATCTCTTTGACCGCTACATCGCCTACGCCGACGCCTGGATCGAGGATCAGGACTTCAAGGATCCCGACACCGGCCAGCTCCTCGATCGCCAGACCTTGGACGCCGAGCTTTCAAAGATCGAAAAGCCCGCCGGGATCGCGAACCCCAAGGATTTCCGCAACGAGGTCGTGAAGTTCACGCTGCGCGCGCGCGCGGCGAACGCCGGCAAGAACCCGGCCTGGACGTCCTATGAGAAGCTCCGCAACGTCATCGAAAAGCGGATGTTCTCCCAGGTCGAGGACCTTCTCCCGGTCATCTCCTTCGATTCGAAGAAGGACAGCGAGACCGAGAAGAAGCACGAAAGCTTCGTCGAGCGCATGGTCGAGCGCGGCTACACCTCGCGCCAGGTGCGCCGCCTCGTCGAGTGGTATATGCGAGTCAACAAGGCCGGCTGAGGCCGGCCTCCAGGCGCCAGGCGTCAGGTGTCGCTTCATCCTGGCGCCTGACGCCCGAAACCTGACGCCTGAACATGAACCACTTCCACTTCATCGACCGCCGCAAGAACCCGAAGGGCAAGTCGCTCGGCAATCGCCAGCGTTTCCTTCGGCGCGCGAAGGTGCAGATCAAGGAGGCGGTCAACAAGTCGATCCGCGACCGGTCGGTCAAGGATCTCGACAACGGCGAAAAGATCACGATCCCGTCGAAGTCGACATCGGAGCCGCGCTTTCGCCTTAACCCTGAAAGCGGCGAGCGCGACTGGGTTGCGCCGGGCAACAAGGAGTTCGGCGTCGGCGACAAGATCAAGAAGCCGCCCAAGGGCGGCGGCAAAGGCGGCGGCAAGGACGCCGGCGACTCCGGCGAAAGCGAGGACAGTTTCCAGTTCACGCTGACGCAGGACGAGTTCCTCGACATCTTTTTTGAAGACCTTGAACTGCCGAACCTCGTGAAGCGCTCGCTCAAGGAGACGAAGTCGAAGGCGTATCGCCGCGCCGGCATCTCCGTCGTCGGCTCGCCGACCAATCTCAATCTGGTGCGCACCATGCGGAACGCGCATGGCCGGCGCCTTGCGCTGAAGCGTCCGTCGACGCGCGAAATGAACGAATTGAAGGAGCGGCTTTTCGAACTCGAGCGCATCGCCGAGCCGAACGAGGCCGAAATCGCCGAAAAGCTCGCGCTCTTGACGAGACTGCAGGCGATGGAGGCGCGCCGCCGCTGGGCGCCGTTCATCGATCCTCTCGACGTCCGTTACAACGCCTATGAGCCGACGCCGGTTCCGACGACCGCCGCCGTGATGTTCTGCCTGATGGACGTTTCCGGCTCGATGGGCGAGCGCGAAAAGGACCTCGCCAAGCGCTTTTACATGCTGCTCTATCTCTTCCTGAAACGACGCTATGAGCGCGTCGACGTCGTCTTCATTCGCCACACGCATCACGCCGAGGAAGTCGATGAGGAGACGTTTTTCTATTCGCGCCAGTCCGGCGGCACGGTCGTTTCGACCGCGCTCGAAAAGATGCTCGAAATCCAGCGCGCGCGCTATGCGGCGTCGGAATGGAACATCTATGTCGCGCAAGCTTCCGACGGCTACACGCAATCCGGCGACGCCAAACGCTGCGTCGAAATCCTCGATGAAGACGTGATGCCGATCAGCCAGTATTACGCCTATATCGAGATCCTCGACGAACGCGAGCTTGAGGTCTTTTCGGACAAGGATTCCGGCGCCGAACTCTGGCGCGCCTATCGCACCTTCGCGCCGAAATGGAAGACCTTCGCGCAGACGCGGATCGCCAAGCCGTCGGATATATTCCCGGTTTTCCGCGAGCTTTTCGCCAAAAACGCGCGGGAGGCGGCGTGAGCGCGCTCCTCTTCGCCGACTCGGAGTGGTCCTTCGATCGCCTCAAGGCGACCTACAACGCCATCGAGGAGATCGCGCTCCAAGATCTCAAACTCGACATTTATCCCAATCAGATCGAAATCATTTCATCCGAACAGATGCTCGACGCCTATTCCTCGAACGGCATGCCGCTGATGTATCGCCACTGGTCGTTCGGCAAGCATTTCGCCCGCGACCAGACGATGTACCAGAAGGGCTTTCAGGGTCTCGCCTATGAGATCGTCATCAATTCCGACCCCTGCATCGCCTATTTGATGGAGGAAAACACCATGACGATGCAGGCGCTCGTCATGGCTCACGCCTCGTTCGGCCACAATCACTTCTTCAAGAACAATTACCTCTTTCGTCAGTGGACGGACGCCGAAGGCATTCTCGCCTATCTCGACTTCGCCAAGAAATACATCGCCAAATGCGAGGACGAATACGGGCTCGAGGACGTCGAGAAGATCCTCGACAGCGCGCATGCGCTGATGGATCAGGGCGTCTTCCGCTATAATCGCCCGCCGCGGCTTTCCGAGGCCGACAAGCTCGCCAAGGCCGTCGCAAGGGCGGAGCACGAGCAGAAGACGTTCAACGACATCTGGCGCACGCTTCCGAACGTCGAGGAGGACGACGACGAGGCTGAAGAGCGCCAGCTTGAGGTGAGAAACATCAAGCTGCCCGAGGAGAACCTCCTCTATTTCATCGAGAAAGCCTCGCCGGTCTTGAAACCCTGGCAGCGCGAGCTCGTGCGGATCGTCAGAAACATCTCGCAATATTTCTATCCGCAAAAGCAGACGAAAGTGATGAACGAAGGCTGCGCGACGTTCGTCCATCACTACATCATGAACGCGCTTTACGATAAGCGCCTCATCTCCGAGGGCGCGATTATGGAGTTTCTCCATTCGCACTCCTCCGTCGTGTTCCAGCCGGATTTCGACGACCCGCGCTATTCCGGGATCAATCCTTACGCGCTCGGCTTTGCGATGATGGAGGATATCCGCCGCATCTCGACCGAGCCGACGGACGAGGACCGCGAATGGTTTCCGGAAATTGCGGGCAAAGGCGACTGGCGCGACGTCCTCAAAGATGCGTGGGCGAACTACCGCGACGAAAGCTTCATCCTGCAATATCTGTCGCCGAAAGTGATGCGCGACTTTCGCCTTTTCTCGCTGCATGACGACGCGGAAGAGTCGCATTACGAGATCGAGGCGATCCACGACGATCGGGGCTTCCGCCGCGTCCGCGAAACGCTCGCGCGCCAGTACGATCTCGGCATGCACGAGCCGAACATCCAGGTCGTCGCCGCCGACCTTGAAGGCGACCGCATGATCTCGCTCCGCCACGAAATGCACGCCGGCCGAAGCCTTGATCCGAAGACGAAGGAAGACGTCCTCTGGCACGTCCATCGCCTCTGGGGGCACAAGGTGAAGATGGACGAGGAACCGGCGTGAAGGGAAAAGGCGACGGGCGATAAGCGGCGGAGACCTTGGAGCGGCGCGCGGTGAAGTGCGCGCGGTTCAGCGCGTAAACGCCGCGACGATCAAATACGAGAGCGAGCGCCCCGATTCCGAAATATCGCGCGAAGCTCTAGCCTGCGGCCCGCCGCCTCATTTAATCCCTTCCGAAATTCGGCACGTCTTTCTCCTGCCCCGCCGCGACGATGGCGCGTCTTAGCTCGCGGCCGCGGCGGAACACCCGTTCCAGGGTCTCGGCGTCGCCCCAGCGGATCGCGCGCTGCAAGAGCGCCAGCTCCTCAGTGAAGCGTCCAAGGACTTCCAGAACCGCCGCCTTGTTGCCCAAGAAGACGTCGCGCCACATCACCGGATCCGACGCCGCGATGCGGGTGAAGTCGCGGAAGCCGCCGGCGGAGTATTTGACGATTTCCGCCTCCGCGACGCTTTCAAGATCGTCCGCCGCGCCGACGAGGGTGAAGGCGATCAGATGCGGCAGATGCGAGGTGATGGCGAGCGCAAGGTCATGGTGCTGATGATCCATGATCTCGACTTGCGAGCCGACCGCCCGCCAGAGCGCCGCCGCTTTCTCGACCGCGGCGCGATAGGCTTCGTCCTCCCGCGCAAGCGGCGTAATAATCGACCAGCGATGCTGAAAAAGCGTCGCGAAGCCCGCTTCGGGGCCCGACTGCTCGGTGCCGGCGACCGGGTGACAGGGCACGATGGCGACCCGCGCGCCGAGCCTTGCCGCCGCCTCGACGACCGCGCCTTTGACCGATCCGACATCGATGACGAGCGCTCCTTCGTCCGCCTTCGCGGCGACGTCGGCGAGGACGCCCGCCATGGCGCCGACCGGCGTTGAAACGACGATAAGGCCCGCGCCCCTCACCGCCTCATCAAGGCTTTCCGGGACGGCGTCGACAGCGCCGCATCGCGCCGCGCGCCGGCGAACATCCGGGTCAAGATCAAATCCGACGATCGTCTTCGCGGCGCCCGCCGCGCGCATCGCGTGCGCAAGGCTTGACCCGATGAGGCCGACGCCGATAATCGCCGCCTTTTGAAACATGCCCTTGCCGCTCATCGCCGCGCCGCATCCTTCAGCGCGCCGCTTACGGCGGGGCGCGCGACCGCCGGCGCGCCGGCTCTTACCGTCAGCGCGCGAGCGACCGGTTGAACCATATCCTTCGCGGCTTCAACCAGAAGCACGCCGCTAAGGCCCGGCCAGGCCTGCGCCCCCGCCTGCTCCCAGGCGCGCGCCGCCCGGAGCAGGAACCGCGCGCCGAGCGGCGGAAAATATAGGGCGCCGCTCCATGCGAGGGGGCGAAACATCGATCGCTGAAGAAGCCGTTCGAGCTGGCCCTTGAGATAGGGCCGGCCCGCGGCGAAAGGCGTCGTGTCGATCATCGACCAGACGCCGCGCCGGTGCGAGACGACGATAATGACGCGGCCGTCGCTCGTCAGCACCCGCCAGATCTCCCGCATCAGCCGCGTCGGGTCTTCGGATTCCTCAAGGCCGTGCACGACGAGCAGGCGATCGATCGAGGCGTCCGGAAGCGGCCATTGATGCTCGCCGGCGAGCGCGGCGGCGTTCCCGGCCCCGGCGGACCAGCGCACGACTCCTTGCGATCCCGGCGCGATTGCGATCCGTCTCTCGGCGTCGGCAAACAGCGGCAAATAGGGTTCGGAATGGCCGAAGCCGGCGATTCGCAGCCGCGCATGCTCGCGCCAGGCCTCCTCGATCCGCGCCGCCACGAAATCGCGGGCGGTCCGGCCGAGCGGACTTTCATAAAAGGCGTGAAGGTCGAGGATGTCCGTCCGCATTTCGCGCCTCGTGGCGGATATCTGCTATCAGGTGTCGCGGACTGAAGAAATGTTGTTAGATCGGAACTCATGATCGACATCCGCCAGTTTCCCTGCCTCTCCGACAATTACGGCTACCTCGTCCGGGACGCGGCGACCGGCGCCGTCGCGACGATTGACACGCCGGACGCCGAAGCGATCGACGCCGCGCTGGCGCGCGAGGGCTGGCGTCTTACCCACATCCTCAACACGCATTGGCATCCCGATCACGCCGGCGGCAATGTCGCGCTCAAAGAGCGCTGGGGGTGCCGCGTCATCGGCCCCAGGGGCGAGGCTGCGAAGATTCCAGGGCTCGACGCGGCGGTCGGCGAAGGCGACATCGTCGCGCTTGGGCGATCGCGCGCCTGCGTCCATGACACGCCGGGGCATACGCTCGGCCATATCATCTATCACTTCCCCGACGACAAGGCCGCCTTTGTCGGCGACACGATTTTTGCGCTGGGCTGCGGGCGCCTCTTTGAAGGGACGCCGGGCCAAATGTGGTCGTCGCTGTCGAAGATCGCCGCACTGCCGCCCGAGACGCTGCTCTACTGCGCGCATGAATACACGCAGTCGAACGCCCGTTTCGCGCTGACCGTCGATCCGGAAAACCCCGCGCTTGCCGCTCGCGCAGCCGAGATCGCGGAATTGCGCCGCCGCGGCGCGCCGACCGTCCCCACAAGCGTCGACGACGAGCTTCAAACCAATCCTTTCCTCCGCGCGCAAGATCCCGGCGTCCAGCGCGCCGTCGGCCTTTCAGGGGCCGACCCGGTCGCCGTTTTTGCGGAAGTCCGCAGGCGGAAGGACAACTTCAAGTGACGAATGCCGCGCCGCCGCCTCGCCGCCGAAGGTCCGCGCGAGCGGGGGACGACGAAAAGCCGTTGTGGGAATGCCCGAAATGCGGCGCGAAACTCGTCGCAAGAAACATGTGGCATTCCTGCGGCGTCTATACGATCGACGACCTCGTCCGAAAGTGCGGTGCGAATGTGCGCGAGGCGTTCGCCGCCCTGAGCGAGGCGGTGATGGCGGCGGCGGCGGACGCTGTCGTCGTCCCGCAAAAGACGCGCGCGGTCTTCCAGATCCGCACGCGCTTTATTAGCGTTTATCCGCGAAAGGATCATTTGCTCGTCGGGTTCATCCTGCCGGAGCGCGCGTCGAACCCTCGCTTCGTAAAGATTGAAGGTCCAATTACAAACGTGTTCATTCATTACGTGCGAATCGCCAAGGCCTCGGATGTCGACCGCGACGCGAAAGCGTGGATCAAGGCCTCGCTGCCCTATGGTCGGCAAGCCCGCCTGCGTCCAAACGGTTAAGGCGCGGGAGCGTCGGCCGGCGGCGCGGCGTCCTGCCCGTAAAGCGAAATCGTCGAGATCGACATTTTCGCCGAGCCTTCGATCGGCTTGCGGCTGAACGCGACATAGATCAGCGTATTGTTCGCGGCGTCGTAGATGCGGCGAACGGCGAGCTGTTTGAAGATGAGGCTCTGCTGCTGCGAAAAGACTTCTTCGCCGCTCTTGTCGAGGTCAATGTCGCCGATCCGGATCGGGCCGGTCTGCCGGCAGGCGATCGAGGAATTCGACGGGTTCTCGAACCAGTCGCCCTTGGCGAGGCGATCCCAGACCGCGCGGTCGAAATAGCTCAAATGACACGTGACGCCTTCGACTTTCGGATCCTTCAAGGCTTCGAGCTTGATCTCATTGCCGACGAGATCGTTCTTGAATTCGCCCACCTCCTCATGCTGGCCGCCGCCGCCGCAGGCGGCGAGAAGAAACGAGACGGCGATCAGGAGGTTCTTGCGCATGGCGGGAGAATTGGCGCCGAACGGCGCCGGTTTCAATCTTCTACGCGAATAGGTCCGGCGACGGCGATTTCGGCGCGACGAGCCCGAGGTGCCGCCAAGCGCTTTGCGACAGGACGCGCCCGCGCGGCGTCCGCTGAATGAGCCCGCATTGCAGGAGGAACGGCTCGACGACGTCCTCGACCGCGTCGCGCGCCTCGGCGAGCGCGGCGGCGATCGTCTCGACGCCGACCGGGCCGCCGCCGAAATGTTCCGCAATGAGACGAAGATAGCGCCGGTCGAGCGGATCAAGGCCGAGCCCGTCAATCTCAAGGCGCTGAAGCGCCTTGTCGGCGACGCCGCGGTCGACCGACTTCGCGCCTTCGACCGTCGCGACATCGCGCACGCGCCGAAGCAGCCTTCCGGCGACGCGCGGCGTGCCGCGGCTTCGCCGCGCGATTTCCATCGCGCCGTCCTCCGACATCGCGGCGCCGAGCTTTGACGCGCCGCGAAGGACGATCTTTTGAAGATCGGCGTGCTCGTAGAAATCAAGGCGCACCGGAATGCCGAAGCGGTCGAGCAGGGGCTTTGCAAGGAGTCCCGAGCGCGTCGTCGCGCCAATGAGTGTAAAGCGCGGCAGATCGATCTTCACCGACCGCGCCGACGGCCCCTCGC
>JACADX010000257.1 GCA_013389125.1 Parvularculaceae bacterium
CGGCAGGGTTCTCAGGAAGCCTCCAAGACGCGGCTTCCCTGCCCGCTCGCCGGAGCGTCCCGCGCCTTCAGGGTCTGGATCCAAGAGACCTCTTCCGTGCGGTTCGCATTCCCGGAAGAATAAGCCCCCGCGCCAGCGTCAATCCGCGTCAAACAGAATACGTAGACGGACTTTATGCCCGCGGATCATTCCCGCGGGACGCGACTCCGGCGCGCCGCGCGGCGCCCGCAAGTCCAGCTCCTTGCCTCCGGCGCGCGCCGGAATGACGTCTTTTGCCGGCCCATGATTCCCATCCCGCCCATCCTAAGGCCGCGCCAAGGGAGGGGGACGGAATTTTGTTTCCGAACGCAATCAACAGGATCGTTGGTTAACGGCGATTCGGGTCGGCGCGGCGCGGCGCACGAACGCGCGTTTCCGAACGCCAAGAGCGGATTTCGGATCACAATGCGCGAACGAAGCAATGAGACGCGCGTTTCCAGACCGGCGTATCGAGAAGCGCGGTCTAAAGCGGCGTGCGCAAAAGTGGGCGCGGTTTTGCGCAAGTGAGGCGCGAAGCGGCGAACGCCGCGCAAAGCAAAGCCGAGAGCGTGCGCCCTCATTCCGAATCAGGGCGCGAAGCTCTGAAGCCTGATGAGGAAGAACGCCGCCGCGCCGGCTCCGAGGATCGCGGCGAAAGCGGCGGCGACGACGAAACCCGTCCGACGCCCCGCGACCGTCGCCGCCATCGCGGCCTTGACGATGATGTTGACGGAAACGGCGAGAAGGATGGCGCCGGCGGCGACGGCGGCGTCAAGGGAGCCTGCGGCGGCTTGGCGGCCTCCGGAAAGCGTCATGGCGTCGACATCGGCAAGGCCGGAAACGGCGCCCACCGCATAGGCGCCGGCGGCGCCGAATGTCTCGACGCCAAAGGCCGATGCAATCGAAATCGCCGCAATCATCGCCGCGAAGCCGACGGCGGGCTTCAGCTCGAAGGGATTGCCCAACGCGACCGGGCGCGCAGGATCGCGGCCCGATACGGACATGCGCCAAAACGCATAGGCGATGACGAGGCCGGCGACGGCGCCGGCCGCGAGCGCCGGCGCGGCCTGCGCGAGGGTCATCCTCGACATGGCGGCGAGGATGACGCCCACCCGCCCCAGCATCACGACATTCGCCATGACGATTCCAGCGGCGACCGACGCGTGCGAGGAAAGCCCGTCGCGCGCGAACTTCGACAAGGAAAGGGTCGTCGCGGTCGACGATGCGAGCCCGCCGACGAGACCGGTCGCAAGCGCCCCGCGGCCCGGTCCGAGCGCCTTCATCAACCAGTAGCCGAGGAACGAGAGCCCGCTGATCAGGACGACCATTGTCCAGAGTTCGCGGGGGTTGAGCGCGCCATAAGGGCCGAAGCGCGCGTTCGGCAAGACGGGCAGCACGAGTACGGAAATCGCCAGAAACCGAAGCGTTGCGTGAATCTCCCGCTCGTCGAGCGCGCGCGCGACGCTTTTGATTTCGCTCTTGAGGCTCAAGATGATCGCGACCGCCACGGCGCCCGCCGACGCGACGAGGAGATCGCCCCGCCCCGCCGCCGCGCCAAGGAGGAGCGTTGCGAAAATCGCCATCTCGGTCGTGCCGCCGCGGCCTGGGGTTTCGCGCGCCTCGATCGCGTAGCCGTAGATCGTCAGCGCGCCAACGACGAGCAGCGCCGCGACGACAAGATAGGGCCCGTCGCTCATCGCGCCGGCAAGGCCGCCGATGGCGCCGATGAGGGTGAAGGTGCGCGCGCCGGCGAACGTGTGCTCGCGCTTTTCGAGCGCTTGCGTCCATTCCCGCTCAAAGCCGATCAGGAAGCCGACGGCGCCCGCAAGGCCGATATGGCCAAGCGTCGATAGCGTCGACAAAGCGAAGTCTTCGGCCATCGGTCCTTCCGGCAGGCGCGCCGCTTCATCTCACCACAAGCGCGGTTCGCCTCCAACGGCGCAATCGTCGCGATTTCAAGGACTGGAACGCGCGCCGACGATTTCCTATCTAGGGCGCGCCAACCGGGAGGAGACGACGCATGGCCGAAAAACTGCGGACGACCGCGCTGCAATATCTCGACAAGGCGATGGGCGAGCTTCGCGCGCTCGGCTTTGCGTCGGAAGGCGGCCAGCCCGCGCCGATCGTTGCGCTCCTCAATCAAATCGCCGATCTCGACCAGGACCGGGTGACGGCGATCGCCCGGACCCTCGACCAGGCGTCCCACTTCAACGAGGTCGTCCGCGAGCAGGTCTCGTCGATGACGATCGGCGAGCGCTACAAGGAAATCGCCGGCGCCTTCGATACGATCCGCGACGACGCGAAATCCCTTGTCGACCAGTACGCCGACGGCAAGATTTCGACGATGGAGCGCGTCGGCAATGTCTGGATGAAAATGACGCGCGGCGACATCGCTTCGCGCTTTGACAAGGTCCGCAAGGTCTATCTCGAGGTCGCCGGCGAAACGCGCAACCAGGTCGAGCGCGAGACCCGCATCCTTGAGGCCTATCGCGACTTCCGCGGCGCGCTCAAACAGTCGGAAGTGCTGGCGCTTGACGTCCTCAAGACGGCTGAGGGCAAGCTCGCCGACGCCAGGGCGACGCTCAAAGCCGCGGTCGACAAGGTCGGCGCCTTCGCCGGCGACGACGCTGCGGCGCGCGCGACGCTCGAGCTTGACCGCGATGAAGCCTTGCGCGCGCTTCAGAAGGAGGAGAAGCGCTATCAGGTCGCCAAGGACCTCTCCGACAACATCACCATCGGCTACAATACGTCGGAAGTCATCATGACGCGGCTCGTCCAGACGACCAACGCCAAGGAGCGCATCTACGCGCAGGCGGTTTCCTTCTTCGGCACCAACGAAACCGTTCTGACCGCGCTGACGGCGACATTCACCGGCATGCACGGACTGCACGAATCGACGCAGACCGTCGAAGCGATGAAGAAGGGCATCGACGAGAGTCTCGAAACCTTGTCGGAGATCGGCGGCAAGGTGCAGGAGGCCGCAGTCAAGGCCGGCTACGGCCCGACCGTATCCGCGGCCGCCGTCAAGAAGCTCGTCGAAAGCGTCGTCGCCTTCCAGGAACGCAGCCAGACGATCATCGAGGAAATGCGCAAGGCGGCGACCGAAAACTCGAAGGAAATCCGCGAAGCGGTCGAAGACGGCAAGAAGCGCCTCGCGCATCTCATTGAGACCGGCGCGAGCGCCGCGCTCGACCGGACCTGATCGCCGCCGCCGTGACCGCCGCCCTCGCGACCGCCGACAAGCCGCAATCGCTCGACGATGTCATGCTCGCCATGGACATCGTCGACACCTTGCGGCATCGCGACCTCGTCCTCGCCAAGGAGCTCGGGACGGCGGAGCGCAAGGAGGCGCTGATCAGGCGGCTGAAAGAGATATATCACGCGCAAGGGATCGAGGTTCCGGACCGCATCCTTGAAGACGGCGTCAAGGCGCTCGAAGAGCGGCGCTTCGTCTATGATCCGCCGAAGGACGGTTTCGCCGTCCGGCTTGCGCGGCTGTACATCAATCGCGGAACCTGGGGCCCGCCAATCCTCTTCATCGCGGGCGCGGCGCTGTTTATGTCCGCCGCTTACGAATTCGGCTTCGAACGCCCGCGCGAGGCGAAGGCGGAGCGCGCGCGGATCGAACTCACGGTCGAATTGCCGAAGGACATCTCTGCGGCGCGCGACGCGGCGCTGGCGCTCGCCGCAAACGACGCTGCGCGGGCCCGTATTGAGACTTCCTATCAGGACGGGATCGCCGCGACGAAATCGGGCGACGCCGAGGCCGCGCGCGCGGCGATCGGCGAGCTTTCGTTTCTCGCCGGCGTTCTCGAACAGGATCTGACGATCCGTGTCGTGTCGCGCCCTGGGGACTACTCCGGCGTCTTCCGCATTCCCGACGACGCGCCCGATGCGCGCAATTACTACCTGATCGTCGAGGCGGTCGACGCCAAGGGCCGCGCTCATGCGCTGGAGATTTCGAGCGAGGAGGATCGCAAGACGGCGCGCGTCGACATGTGGGGCGTGCGCGTGCCGGAGGGCGAGTTCAACCGCATCGCCGCCGACAAGGAAGACGACCAGATCATCCAGCACGCCGATATCGGGACGAAGCCGAAGGGCGCGCTCGCGCCCGTCTACGACATCCCGACCGCCGGCGGCGCGATCCTGGAGTGGTGAGATGACCTCCGGCCGCGAAGCCCTCCATCAAATCGACGCGTCGATCGCCGAAGCGCGGCGCCGGCTCGCGCAAGCCTCGGACGCCGCGGCGGGC
>JACADX010000349.1 GCA_013389125.1 Parvularculaceae bacterium
CATACGCGCCTTGCCTCAGGGAGTGCCGCTCGGGGTCGAGGTGCCGATGGCGCGTCCTGATCTTGATGCGGCCGCGCGCGTGCGGCTGTCGGCGGATGCAGCGCGGCGGTATCTTGCCGCGCTCGCGGCGTGAGAGAGCGCGGCTTGCTCTCGGTTGCTTTGCGCGGACAAGACGTCGGAGATCGGCCGCCGATCAGGGAGGCGCCCGACGCTCCGGCCGCGCAGCTGCGGACCGCGCTATCCTTTGCCCATGACGTATTCGGGCAACCACAGCGCCAGCTGCGGCCAGGTGGCGAGCATCACAACAAGCACCATCATCGCGCCGACAAAGGGCAGCGCGCCCCGGATGACGTCGGCCACGGGACCGCGCTCGATCCGACGCCGCTCTACACCCATTTCTATCACTGGGTCGAACTTGCGGATCGCGCGCGCGAACCGGTCAAGAGCCCCATCCGCGCCGCGGAGCCGCTTTACGACATCTACGCCGGACGTTCGGAAGGCATGGCGACCGCGATGGAGGAAGTGCTGATGCATGCGGGCCTCTACGACGACAATCCGCGCAGCCGCGAGATCGTCTGGATCATGCTGGCGAACCGCGCCGCGCGCGGCCTCGCCTCGCTCTACGTGCAGTCGAACGACATGAGCCTCGACGAGGCGGGGAAATTCCACGCGCGCTGGACGCCGCGAAAATGGTCGGACCCCGCGAGCGACCTCGTCGCCTTCGAGCAGCTTCTCTATCTCCGCCAGCCCGGCTACGGCGTGAGCTACGTCACCGGCAAGCTCGAGCTTGACCGCCTGATCAGCGAATACGCCTACGACCAGGAGCAAAGGGGCGCGGCGTTCGACCTGCCGGAATTTTTCCGCATCCTGAAAGAAGCCGGAATCGTTCCCTTCGCGACGATCAATGACGAGACGACGCAGCACGGCGCCGACGCGCGCGAATAAGGCCGGCGCGCCGGGCGCCGACGCGCGTCCCGGCGCGAGAAGGGCGGCGAGCGCGGAGCGTTCAATGTCGACCAAAGCCTACATCCCGCAGCTTTACGGCCGCTCGAAGGGCCATTCGCTCCGCGCCAACCATCAGCGCCTGATGGCGGAGCTTTTGCCGCGCGTCGCGACGCCCGATCCCGCCGACGGACCGATCGATCTTGCGGCGCTGTTTCCTGAAGCGAACGACTTTGCGCTCGAAGTCGGCTTCGGCGGCGGCGAGCATCTCGCCTTTCAGGCGGCGCGCGCGCCGGCGACGGGCTTCATCGGCGCCGAGCCGTTCTTGAACGGCGTCGCCAAGCTCTTGCAGCATATCGAGAAGGAGGGGCTGTCGAATGTCCGCATTCATCACGGCGATGCGCGCCCGCTGATGGAGGCGCTCCCCCAAGGGCGTTTCTCACGGATTTTTGTCCTTCATCCCGATCCCTGGCCGAAGAAACGCCACTACAAGAGGCGGATGATCTCGCCGTGGTTTTTCAAGGAGGCCGCGCGCCTGTTGAAGTCGGGCGGGACGTTGCGCGTCGCGTCGGACATTCCGGACTATGTGCGCTGGACGTTGATGCACGCTCAAGGGGCGCCCGACTTCGAATGGACCGCGGCGCGCGCCGCCGACTGGAAGGAACGTCCCGCCGACTGGCCCGAGACGCGCTATGAAGCGAAGGCTGTCAGGGAAGGCCGCCCGCCCTGTTATCTGGAGTTTCGGAGAGTTTGATGCTCCGTCGCATTTCGCTTTTCTCCGCGATCGCCCTTTCGGGCTGCGTTGAAGCGACGATCGCCTGGACCGACATGACGCCGAACGGCGTTTCGGCGTCGCCGCCGCTCGACTATGCGACCGTTGAGGACTGGGAGGCTTCGGGCGCGCCCGCGGCGCGCGAAGCGCTGCAACAATCCGAATACGGCGTGTTGCCGGAGCGCTCGTACGCGATGATTCTTTCAAGAACGACGCTCGGCGAGGACGCCTTCGGCGGCAGGGGCGTCCTCGAGGAATACCGCGTCGGCGCCGCGGCGGGGTTCGGCGATCGCGAAGCGGCGACGGCCTCGCGCGACGGCGCGCTCGGATTCGTCATGGATGTCGTCAGCCCGAAAGGCGAGGGCCCGTTTCCGGTCATCCTGATGCAGACCTTCTGCCCGCGCTGGGACACCATTCCCGACGCGCGCGTCGCGGGCGCGCCAACGCCCCTTAAAAAGCGCGGCGGGCTCGAGACCTATGTCTTCGGCCGGCACATCTGCACGCCGCCGGTCGAGGCGATCCTCGACGCGGGCTACGCGATCGCGTCGGGCTGCCCGGCGGAATTCATTCCCGAACGCCGCGAGGAAGGGCTCGCCGAACTGCGGCGGCTGTCGGCGGGCTATTCCGACGACGAGACGCGCTGGGGCGCGATCGCCGCCTGGGGCTGGGTCTATTCGCGGATGATCGACGTCCTTGAGCAGGATCCGCGCCTCGACAGGCGCGCAATGATCGCCTGGGGCCATTCGCGCTACGCCAAATCGGCGCTCGTCGCCGCCGCTTTCGATGCGAGGATCGACGGCGTCATCGCGCATCAGTCGGGAACCGGCGGCGCCTCGCTCAACCGCGACAAGAAGGGCGAAGGGATCGGACGCATCACCTCGTCCTATCCGCACTGGTTCGCGCGGACGTTCCGCGAAGACAAGCTCGACGGCTATGACCAGCACATGCTGCTGGCGCTGATCGCGCCGCGCCCGATCCTGCTCGGCAACGCCCGCCGCGACGTCTGGTCGGACCCTAATGGCGCGTTCCGCGCCGCGATGGGCGCGGATCCCGTTTATGAGCTTTACGGCGCGCGCGGCCTTGATCAGACGGGTTTGAAACCCTACGACCCGACGGCGGAAATCGCCTTCTGGATCCGTCCGGGGACGCATGGCGTCGTCAAGGAGGACTGGCCGGCGTTTCTTGAGTTCCTGAACGCGCATTTTGCGCCGTCGGAGACAGAACGTGGCGGACGGCTCATTTCAGCCGGGCACGAATGACGCTTCGCTCGCCGCGCTCTACGCCGCGGCGCCCGACAGCGTTTCCTTCCGCAAGCTGCGAAAGCGAATCCTGCGACAAACGCAAGAGGCGATCAGCGCCTATTCGATGGTCTGCGAAGGGCGCCCGCGCTGGCTCGTCTGCCTCTCGGGCGGCAAGGATTCCTATTCGCTCCTCGCCGCGCTTCTCGATCTTCGATGGCAGGGCGCGCTCGCCGTCGACCTTCTCGCCTGCAATCTCGACCAGGGCCAGCCCGGCTTTCCGAAGCATGTTCTGCCCGACTTCCTGACGCGGCTCGGCGTTCCCTTCCGCATCGAGACGAAGGACACCTACAGCATCGTCACGGAGAAGATTCCGGCCGGGAAGACCTATTGTTCGCTCTGCTCGCGCCTTCGCCGCGGACATCTTTACCGCGTCGCCCGCGAGGAAGGATGTTCGGCGGTCGTTCTCGGCCATCATCGCGATGACGCGCTTGAAACGTTCCTCCTCAATATTTTTTATGGCGGGACGCTTGCGTCGATGCCGCCGAAGCTTCTCAATGAGGACGGCGATCTTCTCGTTCTTCGCCCGCTCATCCATTGCGCCGAGGACGATCTTTCGAAGTTCGCCGAGGCGCTGCGTTTCCCGATCATTCCTTGCGACCTATGCGGGTCGCAGGACGGGCTCCAGCGCGCGGCGATGAAAAGAATGCTTGACGGATGGGAAGCCGAACATCCTGGGCGGCGCGCAACCATGTGGCGCGCGCTGCGGACCGTGAAGGCGTCGCAGCTCGCCGATCCGGCATTGTTCGATTTCGCCGGGCTGGCGCAGCGCCATCAAGCCTCAACGGACGCGGCCCCGCCCCCGCACCCCTCGCCCGCGCCCGGGAGAGGGGAGTAAAGCGCGCTGAACGCGTTCGCCATGAGCTCAATGCAGTCGATCGACGGCAAGAATGCGCAAGCGGAGGCGAAATCCGCGGACCGCCGCGTCCGCTGCGCGCTTGGAATCGTCATCATCAATTATCGAACGCCGGCGCTCGTCAAAGACTGTCTCGTCTCGCTCGGGCCCGACCTTGAACCGCTCGACGCCCGCGTCGCGATCGTCGACAATTTCTCGAATGACGGATCGGCGGAGGAAATCGCCGAATGGCTGATGACGGGCGAGATGTGGAAGGGCCGCGTCTTCCTCATCCGCTCGCCGTCGAACGAAGGCTTCTCCGGCGGCAACAATATCGGGATCAGGGCCTTCGACGCCGCGCATTACCTTCTCTTGAACTCCGATACGCTCGCGAGGCCTGGCGCGCTCAAAGCGATGCTCGACGCGTCGGCGCGCGAGAGCGACGCCGGCATCGTCGCGCCGCGCCTCGAAGACGCGGACGGAACGCCGCAGATTTCCGCTTTCCGCTTTCATTCGCCTTTGTCGGAGTTCTTGAGCGCCGCCGAAACGCGGCCGCTCGACAGACTCTTCAGCTTCGCCGTAGTTCCGGTTCCCGTTTCCGACGAACCGATCGATTGCGACTGGGCGAGTTTCGCCTGCGTGCTCTTGAAGCGCGCGGCGATCGACGACGCGGGGCCGATGGACGAGGGCTACTTCATGTATTTCGAGGACGCCGATTACTGCCGCGCGCTGAAGGAAAAAGGCTGGCGCGTCCTCTATGAACCGTCGGCGCGCGTCGTTCATTTGCGCGGCGGGTCGTCGCCGGTCAAATCCTCGATGACGGCGAAGAAGCGCCCGCCCGCCTATTACTATGCGGCGCGGACGCGCTATTTCCGAAAATGGTTCGGGCCGTTCGGGCATTATGCGGCGAACCTGATGTGGCTCGCGGGCCGCGGCGTCGCGCGTCTCCGCGCGCTCTTCGGCAAACCCGCGCCGGCGCTCTGCGACCATCAGGGTACTGATCAATGGACGAACTGGCGCGCGCCATTGGGAGACCGGAGAGCGACGGAGTGAGCGCCCTTCCTGACTTCGTCGTCATCGGCGCGATGAAATGCGGCACGTCCACCCTGCATGCGCAGCTCGCCGCGCAGCCGCAATTCTACATGTCGGAGCCCAAGGAGCCGAACTACTTTTCGAACGACGAGATCTACGCCAAAGGCGAAGCGTGGTATCGCGGCCTCTTCAAGGACGCCCCGGCGGGCGCGATCAAGGGCGAATCCTCGACGCATTACACGAAACTGCCGACCTATCCGAAGACCGTCGAGCGGCTCGCGGCGCTGATCCCGGATGCGAAGTACATCTATGTTATGCGCGATCCTGTCGAGCGCCTCATCTCGCATTACATCCACGAGTGGTCGCAAGGGGTCATCGCCTGCCCGATCGACGAGGCGATCGACAAACATCCAGAACTCGTCGCCTATTCGCGCTACGCCTATCAGCTTGAACCGTGGATAGGCCGCTTCGGGCGCGATCGCATTCTGACGGTCGCCTTTGAAGACATGACCGCGAACCCTGACGCGGAACTGAAACGCATCGCGGCGTTTCTGGGCGCGAAGGGCGAGGTCAAGTGGCGCGACGACCTCGAGACGCAGAACGTTTCGGCGGAACGCATTCGGAAATTTTCAGGCTATTCGCTGATCGTCGAGAACCGGCTCGCGACGGCGTTGCGGCGCGCGTTAATCCCGCGGGCCCTGCGCGACCGCGTGAAAGCGCAATTCCAGATGCGCGCGCGGCCGGAATTGTCCGCCGATCGCCTTTCACGGCTGAAGGACGTTTTCGAGCGCGATCGCGGCGATCTTGTCCGGCTCATGGGAACGCCGGCGAGCGAAGGGAGCTGACGCGTGCGGACGGTCGCGATTCTCGGTCTTGGCGCCATGGGCGCCGCAATGGCGGCGCGGTGGCGTTCGAAAGGCGTCCCGCTCGTCGCTTACAATCGAAATCGGGCCAGGGCGGCGCCGCTCGAGGCCGCCGGCGTGCGCGTTTTTCCGACCGCCCGCGAGGCCGCTGCGGCGGCGGACATCGTCGTCTCGATGGTCGCCGATGACGACGCGTCGCGGCAAATTTGGCAAGGAGCCGACGGCGGGCTCGAAGGCGTCAGGCAAGGCGCGATCGTCATTGACGCGAGCACGGTGTCGCCTGTCTGGGCGCGCGAGCTTGCAGCGCGCGCCGCGATCAGGGGCGCGGCCGCGCTCGACGCCCCGGTCGGCGGCGGTCCCGCGGCGGCGGCGGCGGGCGAGCTTGCGATCTTCGTCGGCGGCGAGGCGTCGACCCTTGAATCGGCGCGCGAAGCGTTGGCGATCATCGGTTCGCGCATCGAGCATATGGGCGCCGCCGGCTCGGGCGCCGCGTGGAAGCTCATCAACTACATGATGGCCGGCGCGCAGCTTGCCGGGCTCGCCGAGGCGCTCACCCTGGCGGCGAAAGCGGGAATCGATCCTGCGCGGGCCGGCGCGCTCATTGCGAAGAGCGTCGTTGCGAGCCCGGCGATCGTCGGCAAGCTGCCGCGCATGGTCGAGCGCCGGTTCGCAGCGCCCGACGCGGCGCTTCGGCTGGTCGCGAAGGATCAGCGCTACGCGCTCGACCTTGCGCGCGCGCTCGGCGCCGATCTCGAGATTCTTCCGGTCGTCGCGGCGATCTATGCAAGGGCCGAGCGCGAAGGCCTCGGCGACCTCGATCTTGCGGCTGTCCTCGAAAGCGTCAGCCGCCGGTCAACGACTTAGAGCTTCGCGCCATGATTCGGAATCGGGGCGCTCGCTCTAATGCTTGTTCGTCGCGGCGTTGACGCGCTGAACCGCGCACACTTCAGCGTACGCCGGTCTAGGCCGGCGCCCTCCTCAGGCGTAGCGCCGCCCGCCGAAGAGCCCGCCCAAAATCCCGAACAGGATCGAGAGGGCGAGGAACCCGGCAAGGAAGCCGCCGCCGCCATAGGCGAAGCCTTCGGGCGTCGCCGGAACCGCGGGCTTGAAGACCGAATAGACGCTTTCGGCGATGTCCTTCTTGTAGGTCCGAGCGAGCACGAGCGGGCGCACCCAGATATTGGCGGCGTTCAGCTCGGCCATGTGGGCGACCAGCATCTCATAGCGCTCGACGACCGTTTCGTAGGTCGAACAGAGCGCGTCGAGAAGCCCCGTCGCCACCTTGCACTCCGCCATCGCCGACTCTCTCGTATAGTCGTATTCGGCGACCTTGGCGTCGAACTCCTCAACGATCGGGCGAAGCTCGTCGATCCGGCCGGTGAGATTTTGGACATATTGATCGGTAAAGGCAGGCCCCTGCGACGCCGCGACGGCGAGCGCTGCGCCCGCGATAAGCGCCAAAAGACGACCGAACATGAACATGACCCCTTAATGCTGTCCGCCCCCCGAGGCTTGACGGCGGGGCGGACCCCTCTGACCCCTGTTGCGGGGAGTTTCGCCCAAGGGTCGGCGAAAATCCACCCCGCCGCGGCGTTTTAGCGGGAAGGCGTGACAAACCTGCGACGGAGGTCTATAGGGACGCTCAAACGCGATCGAATCTTCGAAAGCGGGCTCCGACGGGGCCCGCTTTTTCGTTAGCGTTCAACGATCTGGAGCCGCCTTGACGGTCCTTGAAGAGCGCATCGAGAAGCTCATCGCCCCGGCGATCGCCGCGGCGGGCTTTGACCTCGTGCGCGTCAAGATGACCGGCGCGGAGGTCAGAACGCTGCAGATCATGGCGGAGCGCCCCGACCATACGATGTCGGCGGAAGATTGCGCGAAACTGTCGCGCGCGCTGTCGCCGATCCTTGAGGAAGCGGATCCGATTTCAGGATCCTACCGCCTTGAAGTGTCATCGCCCGGCATCGACCGCCCGCTCGTCCGCCTCAAGGACTATGACGACTGGCGCGGCTATGAGGCGAAGATCGAACTCAATCGCCTGATCGAGGGGCGAAAGAAGTTCAAAGGCGTCCTCGCCGGCGTCGACGGAGACAACGTCTGCCTTGACATCGAGGGCGAAGACGAGACGGCCCTCATTCCGTTCGCGTGGATTTCATCCGCGAAACTGGCGCTGACGGAGGAATTGATCCGCGAGAGCCTTAAGGCGGCGAAGACCGCGTCGAAGGAGAAGAAACATGACGACCAAGGAGACTTTCAATGAACGCCGTTAGCGCCAACAAGCTCGAGCTCATCCAGATCGCCGACGCCGTCGCGCGCGAGAAATCGATCGACAAGGCGCTCGTCATCGACGCGATGGAGGACGCGCTCGCGCGGGCCGCCCGCTCGCGCTACGGCCACGAGACGAACGTCAAGGCGGAGATCAATCCGCAGACCGGCGAAACGCGGCTCTGGAGGCTTCTTGAAGTCGTCGAGACGGTCGAAAACGATTCGACGCAGATTTCGCTGAAAGAGGCGCTGCAGAAGAATCCGGAAGCCGAGATCGGCGCCTTCATCTCCGAGCCGCTGCCGCCGATCGAATTCGGCCGCGTCGCGGCGATGTCGGCGAAGCAGGTGATCACGCAGAAGGTCAGGGACGCCGAGCGGGACCGTCAGTATGCGGATTTCAAGGACCGCGTCGGCGAGATCATCAACGGCATCATCAAGCGCGTCGAATACGGCCACGTCATCGTCGATCTCGGAAGGGCCGAGGCCGTCGTCCGGCGCGACCAGCAGCTGCCGCGCGAGAACTACCGCAACGGCGACCGCCTCCGGTCCTACATCATGGACGTGCGGCGCGAAGCGCGCGGGCCGCAGATCTTTCTTTCCCGCTCGCATCCGCAGTTCATGGCGAAGCTCTTAGAACAGGAAGTGCCGGAAGTCTATGACGGCGTCATCGAGATCAAGGCTGTCGCGCGCGATCCGGGGAGCCGCGCCAAGATCGGCGTCATGTCGAACGATTCGTCGATCGATCCCGTCGGCGCCTGCGTCGGCATGCGGGGGAGCCGAGTCCAGGCCGTCGTCAACGAGCTTGGCGGCGAGAAAATCGACATTGTGCCGTGGTCGCCGGACCCTGCGACATTCGTCGTCAACGCGCTGGCGCCCGCCGAGGTGACGAAGGTCGTTCTCGACGAGGAGCTCGACCGTATCGAGGTCGTCGTTCCGAACGAGCAGCTGTCGCTCGCGATCGGCCGGCGCGGCCAGAACGTCCGTCTCGCCTCGCAGCTCACCGGCTTCGACATCGACATCATGACGGAGGAAGAGGAATCGACGAAGCGGCAGGAGGAATTCCGTCAGCGCTCGGAGCTCTTCATGCAGGCTTTGGACGTCGACGACATGATGGCGGGGCTTCTCGTCTCGGAAGGCTTCGCCAAGATCGAAGAGCTCGCCTTTGTCGAGCTTGAGGACCTGACGGAGATCGAAGGCATCGACGAGGAAACGGCGGCCGAGCTGCAGGCGCGGGCGAAAGACTGGCTTGAAGCGGAGAAAAAGAAGCTTGACGCCCGCCGCAAGGAGCTCGGCGTCGAAGACGGGCTTCTTGAAATCGAAGGCCTTGATCTCAAGATGATCGTCACGCTCGGCGAAAACGCCGTCAAGACCGTCGAGGACCTCGCCGGCTGCGTGACCGACGATCTCACCGGCTGGACCGAACGCGTGGACGGCGAGAAGAAGCATTACGACGGCCTCCTTGAGTCCTACAAGCTGAAGCCCGAGGAAGCCGAGGATCTCATCATGCGCGCGCGGCTCGCCGCGGGATGGGTGACCGAGGAAGATCTCGCAAAAGCGGCCGCTGAGGCGGCGGCGGCGGAAGCCGCGGCGGCGGAAGCGGCGATGGGAGCGGCGGCTGGTCAAAGCGCTTGAGCATGCGTCCGATGAACGGACGCGCACCTGCATCGCTGGCGGCGGGTCATCGCCCCCCGCCGGGCTGATCCGCTTTGCGCTGTCTCCGGACGGCGTCGTCACGCCTGATCTCGCGGAAAAGCTCGGCGGGCGCGGGGCTTGGGTGTCGGCGGACCGCGCCGCGCTTGAGCGCGCGGTCGCAAAGGGGCTTTTTGCGCGGGCGTTCAAGACGGCCGCGACAGCCCCTGCGGATCTCGTCGCCGGCGTCGAAGCGGGCCTCCGGCGGCGCGCGCTCGACGCGCTCGGACTTGCGCGCCGGACGGGCGATGCGGTTCTCGGCTTCGACCAGGCGAAGAAAGCCCTCGTCGCCGGAAAGGCCGGCGCGCTCCTGTCAGCATCCGACGCCGCTGACGACGGGCGGGAAAAACTCGCCCGCCTCGCGGACGGGCGCTTTCAGTGCCGCGCTTTCACGAGCGCCGAGCTTTCGGCGGCCTTCGGAAAGGAAGGCGTCCGCCACGCGGCGATCAAGAATGGCGCGGCGGCGCGACGCTTCATTCGCGAGGCGGCGCGATTAGAGGGGTTTCGTTCGGATTCGCCGGGCGAAACGCCGTGACGCGGACCTAGAGTTCGCAGTGGACCGGAGCGGCGTTGGGCGTTATGTCCAAGGCCGCTTTCAAGGGGCGGCGCGGGCCGCCCTTTTTGAAAGTCCGCCCTTTGCGGCGGGAACGGAGTTTGGATGACCGACGACGTCGAAAGAAACGCTGCGGACGGCGGCAAGCCTGAAAGGCGCCCCTTGTCAGTGCGCCGATCCGAAATCGGCGCGGTGAAGCAGAGCTTCAGCCACGGGCGTTCGAAGACCGTCGTCGTCGAGACGAAAAAGCGCCGCGTCATCGGTCTCAAGAAGGAAGATGAAGCGGTCGAGACGCCGCAGCCGGCGAAGGAAACGCTCGCCTTCAAGGCGGCGCCCGAGAAGAAGTCGGTCGAACCGCCGAAGCAGCAGCCGAACGTCCTGCGAACCCTTTCGGAGGACGAAAAGCACGCGCGCGCCGCGGCGCTCATCCAGGCGCGCAAGGAAGAGGAAATTCGAAAACGTCGCGACGAGGCCGAACGCAAGGAGCGCGAGGCGCGCGAGGCCGAGGAGCGGACGCGGCTTGAGGCCGAGCGGGCGCGCGTCGCCGACGAGGAGCAAAAGCGCGAGCGCGAACTCTCGGAACGCCGCAAGGCGGAAGAGCGGGCGCGTCGCGCGCTCGAGGACGAGGAAGAAGAGCGTCGCCGGCGCGCGGCCCTCAAAGGCGAGGCGAAGGGCAAGCCGAAGGCCGACGACGAGAAGACCGCCGCCGAGGCCGATCCCGACAATCCGCTCGCCAAGCTCGGCGGGCGCCTCAAAACCAAGCGCAAGCCGCTCGTCGACAAGAGCGACCGCGAAAACGCCGCCAAGGAAGCGCCGCGGCGCCGCTCGGGCCGCCTCACCATCGCCAACGCGCTCGACGATGACGATCGGCAGCGCTCGCTCGCGTCCGTGAAGCGCGCGCGCGAGCGTGAAAAGCTCGCCCGCCAGCAGCGCGGCGGATCGACGCCCGCGATCGTGCGCGAAGTCGTCATCCCCGAAACCATCACCGTCCAGGATCTTGCGCAGCGCATGTCGATGCGCAGCGTCGACCTCATCCGCGAGCTGATGAAACAGGGCCAGATGGTGACGGCGAATTCGATCCTTGACGCCGACACCGCCGAGCTGATCGTCAGCGATCTCGGCCACCAGGCGAAGCGGGTCGCCGAGGCCGACGTCGAAGAAGGGCTTGTCGCCGACGCCGACGAGGACGGCGCGATGGCGCAGCGCCCGCCGGTCGTCACGATCATGGGCCATGTCGACCACGGAAAGACGTCGCTATTGGACGCGCTTCGCCAGACGAACGTCGTCGCGGGCGAGGCCGGAGGCATCACCCAGCACATCGGCGCCTATCAAGTGACGGTCAAGGACGGGCGCAAGATCACGTTCCTCGACACGCCGGGCCACGCCGCCTTCACGCAGATGCGCGCACGCGGCGCGAAAGTGACGGACATCGTCGTGCTGGTCGTCGCGGCGGACGATTCGATCATGCCGCAGACGGTCGAGGCGATCAATCACGCCAAGGCCGCAGGCGTTCCGATCATCGTCGCCATCAACAAGATCGACAAGCCGGGCGCCGACCCCAACCGTGTGCGCACCGAGCTGCTGAGCCACGAGATCGTGGTCGAGGCGATGGGCGGCGAGACGCAGGATGTGGAGGTCTCGGCGCTGAAGAAGACCGGCCTCGACAAGCTGGTGGAAGCCATCCTGCTGCAGGCGGAGCTGCTCGACCTCAAGGCCAACCCGGAGCGCGCCGGCGAAGGCAC
>JACADX010000288.1 GCA_013389125.1 Parvularculaceae bacterium
ACGGACTTGTCCCGCGCGCCGCTCTTCCAAACCTTCGGGAACATCCGTTCCGCGAGTACGAGACCCCGCGCCCCTAAAAGCTCAAGGGACGCGGGGTTTCGGGGTTTCAAGGGACGGATACGGATAAATGGCGGATCGCCGTCCCGGCGCGCAACGGCGCAAGACCTTCCGTCAGCCGACGATCGCAGCCTCGATCGCCTTGATCGCTTCGCCGGCTTTCGCGCCGTCGGGGCCGCCGGACTGCGCCATGTCAGGGCGTCCGCCGCCGCCGGCGCCGCCCATCACCTTTGCGCCTGCGCGCGCAAGATCGACGGCGGAGAGGCGTTTTGCAAGATCTTCAGTGACGCCGACGGCGAGCGAGGCCTTCCCGTCCGACACGCTGACGAACGCCGCGACCCCCGAGCCAAGCGACTTTTTCGCCTGATCGACGAGGCCGCGCAAATCCTTCGCCTCAACGCCCTCAAGCACTTTGCCGATGAATTTGACGCCGTTAACCTCGCCGCATTCATCAGCCTGCTGAGCGCCGCCGCCGCCGAGCGCAAGCTTCTTCCTCGCCTCGGCGAGATCCCGCTCAAGCTTTCTGCGTTCGGCGATGAGCGCTTCGACGCGCGCCGGCAGCTCGGCGAGCGGAGCCTTCGCCGCTTCCGCCGCGGCGCGCGCGATCCCGGCCTGCTCTTCAAGATAAAGCCTCGCCGCCTCCCCGGTCAGCGCTTCGATGCGGCGAACGCCGGCGGAAACCGCCGATTCCGACGTAATCTTGAAAAGCGCGATGTCGCCGACGCGGCGCGCGTGCGTTCCGCCGCAAAGTTCGACCGAATAGGGCTGCTCCCCCGCGGCGCCCATGCTGAGAACGCGCACGTCCTCGTCGTATTTTTCGCCGAAGAGCGCGATCGCGCCGGACTTGACCGCGTCGTCATAGGCCATGATGCGCGTCGCCACTTCAGTGTTCTGGCGAATGACGGCGTTGACGCGCTTTTCGATCTCCGCAATTTCGTCGGCGCTGACGGCTTTCATATGCGAAAAGTCGAAGCGCAGACGATCCGGCGCCACGAGAGAACCCTTTTGCGCGACATGCGGCCCCAGGACATCGCGAAGCGCCCTATGGAGGAGGTGCGTCGCCGAATGATTGGCGCGCGTTCGGTCGCGGCGCGGGGCGTCGATCGTAAGCCTGACGGCCTCGCCCTTTTTGACTTCGCCTTTGACGATGCGTCCCTGATGGCCGTGAAGCGCGCCAGCCCGCTTCTTGACGTCCGCGATCTCAATTAATAGTCCGCTTTCGGACGAAATTGAGCCTGCGTCTCCGACCTGACCGCCGGCTTCGGCGTAGAACGGCGTCTGGTTGACGATGATCTCGACCGCGTCGCCCGCCTTCGCGCCGGCGCTCTCCTTGCCGTCCTTCAAGATCGCGAGGACGACGCCTTCAGCCGTGTCATGGACGTAGCCGAGGAAATCGGTCGCGCCGAGGCGGTCGCGAAGATCAAACCAGAGAGCGTCGCTCGCAGCGTCGCCCGAACCCGCCCAAGCGGCGCGCGCGGCTTTCTTTTGCGCCGCCATCGCCGCTTCAAATCCGGCGACATCGACAGCGACGCCCTTGCGGCGAAGCGCGTCCTGCGTGAGGTCGAGAGGAAAGCCGTAGGTGTCGTAGAGCTTGAACGCCGTCGCGCCCGAAAGCGTTCGGCCGGAACCGAGCCTTTCGACTTCGTCCTCGAGGAGCCTGACGCCCCGGTCAAGGAGCGAGCGGAATTTCTCCTCCTCCGCGCGCAAGGTCTCGCGGATGAGCGCCGACGCGCGATGGAGTTCAGGATAAGCCGCGCCCATTTCCGCTTCGAGCGCCGGCGCAAGACGCGTCATCAACGGCTCTTTCGCGCCGAGCCCGTGCGCGTAGCGCATGGCGCGGCGCATGATGCGGCGAAGGACGTAGCCGCGTCCCTCGTTCGAAGGCGTCACGCCGTCGGCGATGAGGAAACATGAAGCGCGAAGGTGATCCGCGATCACGCGATGCGCCGGCGCGTCGTCTCCTGTCGCCGGTCGTCCCGTCAGGTCGACGCAGGCGGAGATCAGCTTTCTGAAAAGATCGGTGTCGTAATTCGAAAGGACGCCCTGCATGATCGCGCCGATGCGCTCGAGCCCCATGCCGGTGTCGATCGACGGCTTTGGGAGGCTCGTCTGCGCGCCGTCCGAATGACGCTCGAACTGCATGAAGACGAGATTCCAGAATTCAAGAAAGCGGTCGCCGTCCTGATCCGGGCTCCCCGGCGGGCCTCCCGCGAGCCGGTCGCCCTGATCGATGAAGATTTCGGAGCAGGGGCCGCAAGGGCCCGTATCGCCCATCGCCCAGAAATTGTCGTTTGTCGCAATACGGATGATACGGGCGTCGGGAAGACCGGCGATCTTCCGCCAGAGCGCCGCCGCCTCGTCGTCGGTGTGATAGACGGTGACGGTGAGCTTGTCTTTCGGCAGGCCGAAATTTTTCGTGACGAGCGTCCACGCGGCGTCGATCGCTTCTTCCTTGAAGTAGTCGCCGAAGGAGAAGTTGCCGAGCATCTCGAAGAAGGTATGGTGGCGCGCGGTGTAGCCGACATTGTCGAGATCGTTGTGCTTGCCCCCGGCGCGCACGCATTTCTGCGACGAGGCCGCGCGGACATAGGGGCGCTTTTCAGCGCCCGTGAAAACGTTCTTGAACGGCACCATCCCGGCGTTGGTGAACAGGAGCGTTGGATCGTTCTGCGGCACCAGCGGCGCCGAGGGCGTCACTGTGTGGCCGCGGCCGCGGAAGAACTCGAGAAATCCGGTTCTAATGTCGTTCAAAGACGTCATGGCGTCGGCTAGGTCCCAATCCTTGAGCGGGCGGCGGGTCGACGCCGCAAAAAGGGGCCGCGCCGGGACGCGCCGTCAATTTTCGACGGGTCCCCGGCGCGGTCGGCTTACTTAGGGTGTCAGGGCCTTTCCGTAAAGCGAGCGCGGCTCAATCGTCGGTCGCGATCTATAATCGCGCCCGACAATCACGCCATGATTCCGGCGCGGGTTCGCCGCTCCGCGCCTTACCCGCGCAAAACCGGTTTCCGGCTTTGCGCCCGGCGCAAGCCTCGGCGCGAACAAAGGCGGCCGCGCGCCGGATCGCGGGCCGCCATTCGCCGGAGGCGGCCGACCTTACGATTTCATCCAGAAACAGTTGAGCTTGTTGCCGTCCGGATCGCGGAAATATCCGGCGTAAAAGTTTTCGCCGCGCGGACCCGCCGCGCCCTCATCGATCGCCCCGAGGGAGATCGCCTTCTTGTAAAGCTTGTCGACTTTCTCCTTCGAGTCCATGACGAGCGCGACCATGGTTCCGTTGCCGAACGTCGCGGGAAGGCCATTGTGGGGCTTGATGACGCCGAGGCCCGGCGAAGTCATGCCCGTGCCCCAGGCGATGAAATTGTCGCCTTCCATCATGCGCTTTGCGCCGATCTCGCCCAAAAGCGCGTCATAGAACTTCGCCGCACGGTCAATGTTGTTGGTGCCGAGCGTCACATAGCCGATCATCGTATCTCTCCTTTTCGTCGGTTCCAGCGTTTGTTGCTGCGCAAATGTTGCTGCGCAAACGGTTTTGGCTGCACGTCTTTAAGGCAGGGACGCTTGTCGCTCCCGCCACACGCCGCACGATAGAAACCTCCGGCGCGCGGCGCTTCAAAATCAGGATCGCGTGATCGGTCCCTCCGATCGGCGCCGCGTCAGGCTTCGGCGGCCTCGATCACATCGTCGTCGCCCTCGCCGCCAAGCAGTTCGGTGGCGACGAGACCGGCGTTCTCGCGAATCGCCGACGCGACTTTCGCTGCAACGTCCGGGTGCTCTTTGAGAAACTGTTTGGCGTTTTCCCGGCCCTGCCCGATCCGCTCGCCGGCATAGGAGAGCCAAGAGCCCGACTTCTCGATGACATTCGCCTTGACGCCGAGATCGACGAGTTCGCCGGTGTAGGAAATCCCTTCGCCGTACATGATGTCGAATTCGACCTGTTTGAACGGCGGCGCGACCTTGTTCTTGACGACCTTTACGCGCGTCTGGTTCCCGACAACTTCTTCGCGGTTCTTGATTGCGCCGATGCGAAGGATGTCGAGGCGCACCGAGGCGTAGAATTTCAGCGCGTTGCCGCCCGTCGTCGTCTCGGGCGAGCCGAACATGACGCCGATTTTCATCCGGATCTGGTTGATGAAAATGACGAGCGTGTTCGACTTCGATATCGATCCGGTAAGCTTTCTGAGCGCCTGGCTCATCAGGCGCGCCTGGAGGCCGGGCAGACTGTCGCCCATCTCTCCTTCGAGTTCGGCGCGCGGGGTGAGCGCCGCAACCGAATCGACGATGAGGACATCAATCGCGCCCGATCGCACCAAAGTATCGGCGATTTCGAGCGCTTGTTCGCCGGTGTCCGGCTGCGAAATCAGGAGATCATCAAGGTTGACGCCGAGCTTTTGCGCGTAAATGGGATCGAGCGCGTGCTCTGCATCGACGAACGCCGCGACGCCGCCTTTTTTCTGGGCCTCCGCTGCGACCTGGAGCGCGAGGGTCGTCTTACCAGAGCTTTCAGGCCCGTAAATTTCAACGATGCGGCCGCGCGGCAGCCCGCCGATCCCAAGCGCGATATCGAGGCCGAGCGAACCGGTTGAAATCGCCTCGATGTCGACGACTTCGCGATCGCCGAGGCGCATCAGCGATCCCTTACCGAACGCTTTGTCGATCTGGGAGATCGCCGCCTCAAGCGCCTTCTTCTTGTCCACGCCGTCCGCCTCCACCAGCCGCAACCCGGGTTTATTCATCGCCAAGCTCCCTTGCCCGTCGAGCCCATGCCCGTCAATCGGACAGTCGCTTGTACCTCTTTTGTTCACTTTTTGCAAGAGGTGCAATCCATTGTTTCTCGTCAAGAATTTTATTTTGTTCTCAAACCGTTCTGAAATTGGCGCCACCAGCGATGCCAGGCCCAAAGGGGTTGCCGCCCTGAGTTTCTTAGCCCCCGCTGTTTGCGCTGACGATCAGGCGCCAAGTCCAGAGCTCGTAGACAGCAAAAAGGCAGGCGGCTGCGAAAAGGACATAGTGCGCCTTGCGCCAGATCGACCAGCCGGATCGCGCAAAGACCGGAACCAAGCCCGCGACCGCGGCGATGCCGCCAAGCGCGGCGACATGCGCGGCGATCTGCACGGCGAGAAGCGAAGTCGGCGGCCACCCATCCGCCTGAAGCTCGGCGAGTTCCTTTGCCCCCAAAATCGTCGTCGCCCAGCCGATGATGCCGAGGAATGCAAGCCAGATGAATGCAACCAGCGCGTGGCCCGCCGAAAGCCACCGGCCCGCGCCGCTTGTCGCAACTTCCCGCCCCTGCCGACGCCAGGCGCCAAGGAAAGCGAGGAGCGAGAAGCCGGCGACAAGCCCGATCGCCGTGTAGAACCCGGCGGAGGAGTCGACGAACGAAACCGGTTCCGCGGTATCCGTACCCATCGCAAAGGCGATGCGCTTCACGGAGCCGTCCTGGTTCCGGTGGATGAAAAGCCGGTCGCGCGACCGGTCGGTCCAGACGTCCCGCGCCAGCGGATAGTAGCGCTTCGAAGCGCCGCCCGCGGAAACGACAACCGACCCGTCGTCTCGCGCCGCGATCTTGATGTCCGAGCCGAGGGCGGCGATTTTCTCGAACTTCGACCACACGCGACGATTGCCAAGGTAAACGCCGGCGACCGATTTCGCCGCCTTCTTCAATTCTTCATCGGCGGGGACAAGCCATTTTGACGGGTAGGAATATTCGCCGGCGAACTGTTCAAGGATCGCGCGGCTTACAAGATCAGGAAGGCGCGGGCGTTCGGCCCCGTTCACGGCGACGAAGACGCCGACGCCAAGCGAGGGCATGATCGTCATATCCGAGATGAAGCCGGAGAGCGTGCCGCCATGCCCAAAGGTCGTTCGGCCGGCGATTTCGGTTTCCATGAAGCCATGCGCGAAATCCGGCGCCCCGGTGCGATCGCGAAACGCGCGGAGGCGCATCAGCGTGAACGCCTCTGGCGAGATCAGCCGCTTGCCGCGATCTCGACCGGACATGGCGAGGCCGTCATTGAGAAGGAATTGCAGCCATCGCCCAGCGTCATGCGCGTCAAGCGCGATCGCGCCGGCGGCGTGTAACGGGTCGAGCGCGTCATGGCGCATCACGACCGGCGCGCCGGCCTCAATCTTGTGCGGGGCCGCGAGGCGCTCGTCCAACCCGACGGCGTTTCGCGCCTCGCCCGCTATCGAAGAAGGGTCGTGCTGGATGGTCGAGTTCATGCCAAGCGGCGCCAGGATCCTTGTGCTGACAAATTCGTCGTACGGAACGCCGGAAACATCGGCGACGATCTGCGCCGCAAGACCCGTTCCCCAGTTCGAATAGGACGTGCGCTCGCCCGGCGGCGCGACGCGGGAAGGGCGCGTCTTTATGAGCGCTTCCTCAATCGTTCGGCCCTTGTCGAACTGGAAGAAGTCGCCGATCGTATCCTCAAAGCCTGGACGGTGCGCCATCAGGTCGTTGAGCGTCACCGGCCGGCCGAACTTTTCCTTAACTTTGACGGTCTTGAGGTAGGAATTGACGTCCGTGTCGAGGTTGAGCTTGCCTTCTTCGGCGAGCATCGTCACGGCGATCCAGACAAATGTTTTTGAAATCGACGCGATGCGAAAGAGGGTCTCGGGCGTCGCCTTTTCGCCTGTCCCCAGATTTGCGGCCCCATAGGCCTTGACGAAGACCTGATCGCGGGTTGCGACGGCGACCATCATGCCCGGCGGATACTGGTCCGCCATAGCCGCCGCCGCATAGCCGTCGAGAAAAGGCTCGATTGAGGACACGTCGGAAAGCGTCGCGCGCGCGGCGGGGCCTGCGTGAAGGAGCCGCTCGATCGGCGCGGGTTCGGCCTTCGCCTCGAAAGGCGGCGACAATAGACATGGCGCGACAACGCCGATCGCGATAACGCCGAGCCTCGATCCGATCATGTTCGCGCGCGCCCCCGGAACGACGAGCATGATGTTAGACCGAATTCGCCGGCGTGTCTGTCGCTTGCAAAGGCGCGCCCCGCCCAGTCCAACGCATTGAATTTTCTTCATGTTCGGCGCATCCCCGCAGCGCCGCTCGCAATGGTGGAATTTTCCCCGCAAACGCGATTAGGTCGCGAGAGCCGCCAAGAAGTCGTAGCGTAGAGCGGGCGGTCGCAAAGACAGAGGAATAACATGGGCAAATTCATCACCGCGCTGGTCGCGCTCGTCATTCTTCTCGCCGCGATCGTTTTCCTTGCGCCGAATCTCATTCCCGCGAAGACCTACAAAGGCGCGCT
>JACADX010000402.1 GCA_013389125.1 Parvularculaceae bacterium
GCGCAGGCTTGCGCGGCGCTTTCGTCTTTCAGGCGGAAATCGGGAGCGTCGCGCGGCCGTCCGGCGCCGGTCGTTTCGTCTCGGCGCGTCAGCCGCGCGGCAGGCCCGCCTCGACGATGGCGGCAAGCTTCATCCAGTTCCGATCGAGCGCGCCTAAAGTCGCCGCATAGCCGTCGATCACCGCGCGGTCATATTCCTTCCAGTCGCGAAGTTCGACGCCGGCGACATCGGGCGTCACGAGGATGTCGGCGGGGCTGTCCCTCGGCCGCAATTCCTGCCGCGAGGTCGCCGCGCGCATCAAGAGCGTGACGATCGGCGGCGGCGACCGAAACCCGTGACGCCACACCCATTCAAGGAACCGGGGCGGATTGGCGAACGCGTCCGGCGAGATTGTCGCCTCGCGCGCGACGTCGATCCCGATCGTCACGCCGCGATGCAGGTTCGTCATCAAATCCGTCGGAAAGTTGTTCATGACCGCGCCGTCGACAAGGAGCTCACCGTCGGCGACAACCGGCGGCAGGATTCCGGGGAGCGCGATCGAGGCCCGAAGCGCGTGGCGCAACAGGCCCCGACGATGGACGCGGGTGACGCCGCGCGTCATTTCCGACGATGTGCAAAAGAACGGAATTTCGAGATCCTCGATCCGGGCATCGCCGAAATGCCGCTTGAGCCGTTCCTCGACCCGCTGCCCGCGCGTCAGCGCGACGACCGGCAGCACATGATCGCCGAGCGGGTTTGACGACACGAAGCCGTCCCTTATTCGCGCCTCGATTTCAGCATCGTCCCATCCCATCGCGACGCAGGCGGCGATGATCGCCCCCATCGACGCGCCGGCGAGAAAGTCGATCGGGATTCGCCTTTCCCTGATCGCCTTGATCGCGCCGATATGCGCATAGGCGCGCGCGCCGCCGCCCGACATGACGACGCCGACCGTCTTCCCGGCGATCGCGCGCGCAAGACGCTCCTCAGTCCTCGGGCCGCTCACATGAAAGACGCGGTGGGCGTCGACGGCGTCGACCCAGTCGGAAACGCTGCCCGTTTTCATCCCCTCATGCAGCATGACAATGTCGACGAGGCGGAACTTCTTCACCGGCGAGTCTTCGGTCGGCGTCAGCGGGAACGGCCGCGGCGGCCGCGCGTCCTGCCGCGCGAAAACGAAAAACCTGTCCGCATGGCGCAGCGCGAACCGATAGGCGAAAGATTCGCCGACGCGTGCGGTAAGCAGGACCACGTCGTGCGCGTTTTCGATATCGTCAAAATCGGCCTCGCCCAGCGTTTCAGGATCGCCGACGGCGGCGGCGCGCGCTCCGTAAAGACCGACAAGGCGCAATAGCGCCTTCGCATGCGCTTCGACATCGACCGAGGGCGAAGAGCCGATCAACGCGAAGACGCGCGGGCTTGCGCGCTTGAAGGAAGCGCTCGGATGGCGCGCGCGCGCGACGATTGAATGCGCCAGTGCTCGAGAAAAGTCGGCGCATTCGTCAAGAAGACGCTCGGCGTCCGCCCGATCGACCGCGAGAAGCTCCGTATCGCGCAGGGCATAGACGGACGCGGAGCGCGATTCGCCTGCGAGGAGCGACATCTCGCCGACGGGTTCGCCCGAGCGGACATAGCCAAGGACCTCCTCGCCCGCTTCGCCGCGCCTGACGACTATGAGCCGTCCTGAAAGCACGAAGTAGACGGCGTCCGCCGGCTCGCCCTGCCGGAAAAGCTCCATGCCGCCGCTTAGGGAAAACCACCGCCCGCGCTCAATGACGGCGCGCAACGATGCGTCGTCAAATATCTTGAAATAGGGAAGCTCCCTGCACCGGTCGAACGCGGCCTTCATGCGGGAAGAAGAGCCTGATGCTTTCCGGATGGCAAGCGAGCGGCGGATGAAAGCGCTTAATTGAGCTTCTTCTTGACGGTCGGCGCGCCGGGCGCTGAGGGAAGCGGCGCAATTGAGACGCCCTCCTCAACGAGCTCTTTCACTTCCTCGCGGTTGGCCTCTCCGTAAATCGGTCGCTCCGCCACTTCGCCGTAGTGAATTTTCCGCGCCTCTTCCGGGAACTTCTCGCCGACATAGTCGAAGTTCTTTTCGACATAGTCGCGGGCGCGGCGCGCCGCCTCCGCCATCGCTTCACGAATCGCCGAAAGCTTCTCCTGACTTCGTGACGCCGACCCCGAAACGATCGAGGGGGCCATGATAGCGCGGGCGACGTCCGTTGATCCGCACAAGGGACACTCAAGCGACGCGCCCGCGGCTTGCGCGTCAAAATCGCCGCTCGACCGGAACCAGCCTTCAAACGAACAGCCGCTTCCACACTTCAACTGGTACTTGATCATGCTTCTATAGTGAGGACTTTGACCGCCGTTTCAAGGGCAAGGCTCGGGATCTGGGCACGCGCCTTCTTGACGCGTAGCGGGTCTATTTCAGCGAGGATAACGCCCGGTTCATCCCCGCGCGCCTCGGTCAAAATGTCGCCCCACGGAGAAATGATGACCGAATGGCCGAAAGTCTCTCGCCCGTCCTCGTGAACGCCGCCTTGCGCGGCCGCGGCGACGAAGGCGCCGCACTCGATCGCCCGAGCGGTCAGCAACGCCTTCCAGTGCGCTTTTCCCGTCTGGCGCGTAAAAGCCGCCGGCACGCACATGACCTCGGCGCCTGCCCGCGCGAGCGCCCGGTAAAGATGGGGAAAGCGGACATCGTAGCAGATGGAGAGGCCGAAAGCGGCGAGCGGCGTTCTTACCAGAACCGCCTGATCGCCTGGCTGGTAAATGCGAGATTCGCGCCATGTCTCGCCGTTTTCGAGCGAAACGTCGAACATGTGAATCTTGTCGTAGCGCGCCGCGATCGAGCCGTCCGGGCCGAAAAGGAAGCTGCGATTTGCAAGTCGCCCGTCGCCTCGCCGGATCGCCATCGATCCGATAAGGAGAAACACGCCATTTTCGGAAGCCGCCGCGGAAAAGGCGCGCACTTCCTCAATTTCCTCCCCTTCCGGGAGCGACGCAGCCAGTCTTTCCGCATTTCGGTCGACAGCGTTCGTCATTTCAGGCGTGACGATGAAGTGCGCGCCCCTTTGGGCCGCCTCCCCGATCAGCGCGACGGCGTCCGCGACATTGCGCGCGCGGTCTATGCCGGATCTAAGCTGCACGCAGGCGGCCTTGAAAACAGTGCGATCGCTGTCGACAGCGTCATCCATTGAGCAACGGGTCGAGCTTTCCCGCCTCCTCAAGCGCGTAGAGCTCGTCGCAGCCGCCGATATGCGCGTCGCCGACGAAAATCTGGGGATAGGTGCGCGCGCCGTTCGACCGGGCGATCATCTCCTTGCGCATTTCCTGATCAAACGCCGCGCATATCTCGCGAACCTGTGCGCCCTTCTTTTTCAGCAGCGAGATCGCACGGATGCAATAAGGACAAAGC